>JAZNYU010000152.1:0-36065 GCA_045594605.1 Eubacteriales bacterium | reverse complement strand
CAATATCTTGTGGTTTTTTGTGTTTTTGAAAAAACGTACCCCTTACCATACCCCTTATAGATTTTTTGCCATACCCCCTTTGCGGTGGGTTTATACCCCTTATTAACGAGAAAAGCAGGCGCGTTTGCACCTGCTTTTTTTCTATGCTTTTAAGCTCTCGAAATACTTTTGCATTCGGTTTGCGCTCTCTTGCTTCATCTTCTCCGACACGTGACCGTAGACATCGAGAGTAAATGATGCGGTGGCGTGACCGAGGTTCTGCTGCACCGTCTTGACATCGTCGCCCTCTTGCAGAGCGGTGACCGCGTATGTGTGTCGCAGATCATGGAAACGCGCATCAGGTCTGCCAATGCTCTCTGCTATGCGCTTGAAGTGAACGTACAGAGTGACAGGGGCTATGTGTTGCCCTTCTCCTTTGGTGAATACAAGGTTATGCTCATTCTTCCACGCGAAGGCGCATTGCAGGCGCTCTACGGCTTGTTCTCGCTTTACCTCGCGTAGTAAGTCCATCACAAATTGAGGGGCTGTAAGAGCCCTTATTTTGTCGCTCTTGGTGGGTGCTATATAATAGCCGGTCCCGTCACGCGCGATGCAGAGCTGCTGCTTGATCGTGATGGTGTTTGTTTTGAAGTTTACGGCATCCCAAGACAGACCGCAAATCTCTCCCCGGCGCAGACCGAGGAACAAAGTCACGGTAAAGATGTTTGCGTACTCGTCATCCTTGGCGGCGGCCATAAAAGCGGCGATTTCCGCCTCTGTAAGGGGCTTTATCTCCTTCTTCTCTACTCTCGGTAGCTTGCACTTGTCCGTGGCGTTCACGGGGATGTAATTGAGCTCTACGGCTTGATCGAGAGCTTTGTGCAGAACGCCGTGCACATTCTTGATGGTTTTTGCGCTGATCTTCTTTGTCCGCAATAGGTCATTGTAAAAGGTCTGCACCTGCGTTGGGTTCAGGAGTGCCAATTTGATGTTTCCGAGCGCAGGGATGATGTGCGTGTTTATGCTTGTTTTGTACGCGGCATAGGTGAGCGGCTTGACTGACGGTTGCGCGTATTCGTTTATCCAAATCTCCATCCACTTTTCGAGTGTGATCTTCTTTGGCTCGAAATAGACACCTGCATCAGATGCGGCAAGAGCCGCGCGCATTGCTTTGAGAACATCGGATTGGCGGTCACCGTAGAAGGACCTGCGCTTGCCATTGATGGTGCAGCGCGCCTCCCATGTGCCATTCTCGCGTTGTCTTACAGAACCGCCGCCCTTTGCGTTTCTGTTTTTCATATTCCTTTTATTCCTTTCTTTTATTTAGATTCCTCTGTATCTTCCTGTTTCATTTTTTCAAGTTTCTTTAGAAGTCTCATTCTTCGAGGAAGAAATGTTTTTCCACTTGCATCAAGTACGCCAAGTTCTATTGCGAAATCACAAACTTTTATAGCTTCCTCAATATTTTCAATTCCGCCTTTCTTTTCAAGAATAATTGCCATTCTCGTTGGCGTAACTGCATACAACTCAGGATGCCCCGTTTCCTCAATAAAAGCTTTCAAATTTTTCATATCTATTTCGCAAAAGGCAAGACAATAGTCCATTGACTTTGGTTCGACATCTCGCATTGTATATAAACTGTCAATTACATGAATAAGGAAAAAATGTCGCTCTACAACATAAAAAACAGGATCGGTGTTGGCAAGGATATCCGATACTATTCCGAGAGCTGCATCGAAATCTTGGCGAAGCAAACACTTTGTTACTTGTTTCTCTGAATCATCCATCCACTTTCTTACTTTTTCCATTTCTTCTTGTATGCTAAATTTTTTATAAATGGATACATTTTCACTTATGTATTTGTAAGGAAGTAGAGTATCGCTTTGCTCCGGATGGAATGGCTCTTGCGCATCTTCCCTTTTGTTTTTATTTTCTGTTGGTTCAACCGATGGTTGGACAATTGGTTCGACTGATGGTTTATCTAATTTCTTTTTCTGTATGTATTCTTCTATTTTTTGTTTCTCTAATGCCTCTTTTCTTTTCTGCAATGCCTTTAACGCTAACACCACTATAATAAACGCAGGCCATACAAAAGGCAATAAATACATCCAAAACGGCATCTGCACCACCCTTTCTTATTTGTTAAAGCTCTTATAAACGGCTATCAGATTGCCTCTTTTAGTATCTTACATATCCGATGTTCCCGTTAAACAAATCAAGGAACAGAACAAACACGATACCAACCACAAATATACCGATAAACCATAATAAACGCTGCTTTTGCGTTCTCTCTTTTTCGTGCATATCCCTAATCATATCAATGGTCTTTTCTTTTTCCTTTATCCGCTGATCCTTTTCCTTTAGAAGCTCTGCATAAGAATCGAGCGCGGTAACAACGGGTGCGGCAACAGGCGTGTCCTCGGGGATCTTCAAGCCCATCAGCTCGTCAATGGATAAACCCAGCGCGATTGCGATGGGAACGATGCTCTCAAGGGTTGGGTTCGGTGTCTTTCCGTTGAGTATTCGGGTGAGGGTTGCGAGTGGCACTCCCGAGAGTTGGGAGATGTCGGCGGTAGTGATGCCCTTTTCGGCTTTTGCTTCTTTAATTTTGTCGATAATTTGTGATACTACGCTGTTCAAATGTAAATCTCCTTTACTTTTTATCGTTTTTGATATGAAAAAATCAAATTTGAGAGTAAAAAATGACGGTAAAAAATGTAAAAAATGATATGCCAATATGCAAATTTGCGTATTGAAATGCGAAAAAATATGCTGTATAATGATATCAACACAGAGGACAAGGCAAGTTTAATATGCTGTCAATGTGGAAATAGGGCAACCACAAAAAAGATGGAGGTTTAAGAAAATGACAGAAAAGGAAAAGGAATTGTTTGAACGGATCAGGAATAGCAAAGATCCCGACCGCGCGTTGGACTTGGCTATACGAATTGTAGAAGAGAAACTAAAGAAATTGAACTTGCCCAATTGAAGAACCTCCGCTCGGCACGGCAGATGCGTGTCGGGTGTTTTTTTTATTTCTCCTCTGCTAACCGCAGTATAATTTCCTCAATGGTTTTCTCATATTCTTCAGGAGGTAAAGAGCGAAGAAGCTCTATTAACCGCTTTTCTTTTGAAGATAAACCACTTAATTTATCGTTTTCTGTCGGACTTTCAAATATAAGTTCGGAAGGTGGAATATCAAGAATCGCCGATATTCTTTTGAGAGTTGTTCTCTTTATATTTTTTACTCTTCCATTTTCATATTTAGCAACACCGGACTTTTGCATACCAAGAAGTTCTGCGAGTTTCTCTTGTGTCATTCCTTTTGCTATGCGCGCCCTTCTTATTTTTTCTCCTATTTTCATAATGAAATGCCCTCTTTTCATTGTGGTGTCCTAATTATACACCACAAGTGCAGAAAAGTCAAGGGATTTTCAAAAAAAGTTGAAAAAAATTCAAAAAAACTATTGACAACGGCTTTTTTGCGTGTTATACTATGGGTGTCCTAATAAGACACTTTCACGAAAGGAGGAGCAAAATGAACAAGGAATTGCTTAAAAGCATTATGGTGCTTCACGGTGATACGAACAAAACTCTTGCAAAAGTATTGAACATTTCCGAGCAAAGTCTTTCTTGCAAAATCAACGAAAAAGGTTCCGAGTTTAAGCAAGGCGAGATTGCGAAAATCAAGGACCATTACAACCTTAGCCCTGATCAAGTCGAATCTATTTTTTTTGCCTAAAAAGTGTCTTATTTAGACACAATTCAAGAAAAACTGTGGGAAAGGAGGACAAATGGCAAACAAAAGTACAAGTTTGAGTTGTGGCTTTTTGATTTCCTATGATTGGTTGCCTGCTCTTGAAAGTTTGTCGGCAGAGGATTTCCAATCTTTGATATTGGCTTTAATCAAAAGGCAAAAGGATGGTGAACCGCTCCCGGAATTTTCAAATCCAATGGTCGGCATCTTTGCCAAAATGATTGAACCCACAATCAAACGAAGATTGGATGGTCAATCGGGTGGAAGCAAATCGAAAGGTACTACCCAAGATACTACGGTAGGTACTACGGTAGGTACTACCCAAGATACTACGGTAGGCAGTAAAGTAGAGAAAAGTAAAGTAGAAGAAAGTAATGTAATATCTAACGATATTACTAAAGGCGCGAGAACGCGCAAGACATTTATCAAGCCAACGGTTGAAGAAGTGCGAGAGTATTGCCAAGAGAGAGGCAACACGGTTGACCCCGACACCTTTGTGAATTTCTATGAATCCAAGGGTTGGGTGGTTGGCAAATCACCTATGAAGGATTGGAAAGCCGCCGTCCGTAATTGGGAACGCTCGCGAGCGCAGGAAACGCCGCCGCAGGAGACGTACAGCTCATTTGAAACGGACGAGTTCTTCCAAGCGGCACTTGAACGCACACGCCGTGCAATGGCGGCAGACAATTAAGTGGGTGGGACTGCCTACCCGATTGGAAATCCGCCGCTATTCGGTGGATCGAGAAAATTTAATTTTGAAAGGAAATATCATGAAAGTATCGAAAAATCCTACTCTTGAAGAGCTTAAAAAAATAATGGAAAGAAATGGCGGTTGGCTTTATTTGAGAGGCACGCAGATTACATCGCTGCCCGAGGGACTTACCGTAGGCGGTAGTCTTTATTTGAGCGGCACGCAGATTACATCGCTTCCCGAGGGGCTTACCGTAGGCGGTAGGCTTGATTTGAGCGGCACGCACGTATCAAACCCAAACGAATACAAACGACTTAAAAACGGAGATTTCGTAGAAGGAAAATACATCTACTGCGATGATATGTTAGTCCATATCAAAAGGAAGAAAAAAATCGGAGATTACACATTCTTCGTTGGCAAAATCAAAGATATGAATGTAATCTACGATGGAGAGCATTACGCTCATTGCAAAAACTTTAGAGACGGCGTTGCGGATATCGAGTTCAAAAAGGCAAAAGACAGAGGCGCAGATCAGTATAAAAACGTTACTTTGGATACCGTTGTAACCCCAGAAGAAGCAATGACAATGTATAGAATCATCACGGGTGCTTGCAAGGCAGGTACAGAGCACTTTGTAAACGGCGTAAAAGAAATCAAGAAAAATTATACCGTCCGCGAGATCATTGACATTACGGAAGGTCAATACCGCTCGGAGGTATTCAAGAGATTTTTTAAAAAAGGAGAGTAATATGGCAAACGAAAGACTTACGATGTCTATCGCAGAGGTTGCGAAGGAGCTCGGCGTATCAAAACCAACAGCTTACAAAATAGCAAAGCAACATGGATTCCCTGCCGTTCAGGTATCGGAGAACAGGATCGTTGTTGTTCGGTCGAAGTTTGTTGAATGGCTCGAAGCCAATATTGGGAACGTGGTATGCACGCCCTGACCTATACTGTGGTCCGCATCGATTCTCGCGGAGACTACACCGTTTGGGAGAATGACAACGGAGTGCCGGTGAACGAGTACAAGGGGTATGAGAAGGGCGGTATATTGAAGCTCTACCCTATTCGCAAGCTGATGCCAAGCGCAGTGCTGCTTGGCAAGAAGGAGATCAGCCTACAAAACACAAAGAAAGGATTTTGAGATGGAAGAAACAAAAAATACACTCTCCGTAGGGCAAACGGAGAGTGCAGAACGATGCGCCAGTGCGCGCATTGAGGGGGGAAAGGAATATGAGACCCCCCAAGAAGTATTATACCAAGAAAAAAGCCACTTGTCAACACTTTACCACAAAAAAATACAAAAAGACGATACATTTATAAAAGAATACAGATGCGCATGGTGCGGAAAGGTCTTTATTCCTACCCGTCCCGAATATGCGTGGGACGATTGTTGTTCATACACTTGTTGCCTGCGCTATGACGAAAAGATCAAGCAAGAAGGTCTAACTGAAAAAGTGGTCATGATGTCCGCATACGATAAGCGAGAGCTTATGCTATTTGAATGCGCGCAAGAAGCAGCCGACTATTTAGGGGTTAGGCGAGAATCCGTAAGAGATGCTTGCAACGGTCGAGTAAAGACCTGCAAGGGATACGCATTTAGATGGGCAGAAAAAGGAAAGACCGACATTGATAGAATCGTGCGTAGTTATTCCCGTTCTGATAGGAGAAAGAACCCTGCTATTACAGTCTATGTAGAGAGCAACACGCTCGACAAGATAGAATCAATGGCGTATGACCATAACGTTAGGCGTAGCAAGATGCTCACCGCAATCATAAAGGAAGGAATCAAAACGATTGAAAAGGAAGAAGGATATGAAGATTTTTAAGAACATATTAAATTGGCTCTGCCTTTTGGTAGGCGGTAAAAGTGAGCTCACCGATGAGATGGTGAGAGAGGGCGTTGTAGATTTCAGCGGTCAAGGCAGAGACCGCTTCGGCAATACGGAGGTATAAGTTATGAGCTACGAAGAAAAGACCCTTTATAAAGAGCGCAAGGCACTCCAATGGAATAAAGAAGGACTTGCTACCACCTTGGCAGACGTTTCCGCGCAGCTGATGCTGATTGATAACTTTGAGGACTTGGTGCAGTTGTTGAAATCCACGCAGATGGATATTGAGGCAGTGCTTGATGCCGTAGATGCCCTTAAAAGTTCCCTAAAATACTTTGCACACAAAAAGGAGGAACAACAATGAGCGGAGATCCTTTGAGAGATGCGGATAGAAGAGATGACCGGCAGCATCGCGCATTGAGCAGATACCCTCGATGCTGCTACTGCGGGCACCACATCCAAACCGATTCCATCTATGAGATTGACGAAAACAAATACGCCTGCGAGGACTGCATCAACGATAGACATCAGCACCTCGACCAATTTATGATGGACAGAGAGATGGACGGAGGGCTTTGGGATGGCTTGTTTTGATAGTGGTTGCAAGGGATTCGTAAAGGCGTATGCGGTAGTTACCGTAAACTTTCCGATAGATTGGAAAGGAAACGCAGACATCGCTTGCAAGCATTGCCCTTTTTACCGATACACGAGCCGCGAGTGCGGACTTAACAAAAGCATTGTAAATTATCCCGATACCAAGGTTGGTGTTGATTGCCCCTTGATTGAGGTTGAAGAAGAAAAGGAGTAAAGATATGTGTAAATTTCGTGATTTGCGCGCGGACGAAATCGAGTGCCGCGTACAGAGCGTTAAGGAGAACGGTCTTGTTCTCCTCTTGTATAAGGATGCTCGTGTGGATATGAACATCCTTGATGAGACCGTAGGATCTGCAAATTGGCAAAACAAGTTTTACGAGCATAAAGGAATCTTGTTCTGCTCTCTTGGTATCAATACAAACCATGGCATTCCTGCATCCTCTGATAGATGGGTGTGGAAAGACGATGCTGGCGTTGAAAGCAACTCTGATGCAGAGAAAGGAAACGCATCCGATGCAAGAAAGCGCGCAGGGTTTGCTTGGGGCATTGGAAGGTGCCTCTATACTGCCCCATTCATTTGGGTTCCTGCCGACAAGTGCAATATCAAAATGAAAAAGATGCCAAACGGGAAAGAAGCCCCCGAGTGCAAAGACAAATTCGAGGTAGAAAAAATCATCATTACCGACAAGCAAATCACCGCACTTGCAATCAAGAACGTTACCAAAGGTTGTCGCGCTTTCGTTGGCGAGAAGGGCAAGCAATGGTAATCACAGGCAAGATCATCGGTGCGGCAATCAACTTTGCCAACAACAAGCCGACCATCACATTGGAGATAAACGAGAGAGGCGACTTTGAGCGCATGGTTGATGACCTCAAGGACAAGGAAAAGTTATCTATTGAGGTCAAGCCGTACCGGGAGAAGCGGTCACTCGATGCCAATGCTTACTTCTTCTCCTTGGTAGACAAGCTATCCCAAAAACTCAATATTCCAAAGACGGAGATATACCGAAACGCCATCAAAGAAATTGGTGGCGTTAGTGAGACCGTATGCGTGCGAGAGAGCGCGGTAGAACGGCTCTGCGATGGTTGGAGGAAAAACGGGTTAGGATGGCAGACGGACACCTTCCCAAGCAAAATAGAGGGGTGTACGAACGTTATTCTCTACTACGGTTCTTCCACATATGACAAGGAGCAGATGTCTCGGCTGATTGACAACATTGTGCAAGATTGCCAAGCGGTCGGCATCGAGACACGGACACCTGAAGAACTTGCAAATTTGATTTCACTATGGGGGAGCAATGAAAAGCATCCTACAAAAGAACACCAATAAATGCTTTATATGCAAGCAAAACCCAAACGGCGATCCACTCGACAAACACCACGTATTCGGTGGAGCTTTACGGAGCAAGTCAGAACGATACGGCTTATTCGTATATATCCACCACAACAAGTGCCACATCTTCGGTGAATTATCCGTCCACGTTAACGCCGAGGTTGATAGGCAGCTGAAAGAATACGCTCAAAAGAAGGCAATGGAATATTACGGTATGACCATTGCCGACTTTCGGGCAGAATTTAGAAAGAATTATATCAGGGAGGAATAAATAATGCCACAAACAGTATTGGTATTGGCTCACCTTAAGTCTAAAGGGAGCATCACACCGAAAGAAGCAGACAAGCTCTATAGCATCACCCGTTTGGCTGACGTTATATTCAAGTTGAGAAAACACCATCACATCATCTGCACGATTACCAACGGTACAAACAAATTCGGAAGACCTTGCCGTTATGCTACTTACACACTTATTGAGGAGGAATAATATGTCTTTGAATTTTAACAAAGTAATTCTTGGTGGCAGACTTACCGCCACGCCTGAATTGAAGCAGACACCGAGCGGTGTATCCGTTACCACCTTTACCATTGCGGTGAACAGACGAGGCAAGGATGCAGGTGCTGACTTCCTCGATTGCGTTGCATGGAGACAGACCGCAGAATTTGTCACCAAGCATTTTGACAAAGGCAATGCCATCTGCGTTGTCGGCTCTCTGCAAAAGAGAATGTGGGAGAAGAACGGCGAGAAGAGATACGCAACCGAGATTGTGGTAGATGAGGCATACTTCGTAGACGGCAAACAAGCCACCGAGAACGCATTTGACGGCAAGGTCGAGCAAGAACCCACCTACACCAATCAAAAGCCCGTAGTGCCTAATTTTGAGGCGCTGGATACCGATCAGGATTTGCCGTTTTGATTACTGAAAGGAGTAAATCATGAGCAATCAATACAGCATATTTGATGATTGCTTTGTGGACAGCTTCGCCGGGGGCGGCGGGGCTTCCACGGGCATTGAAATGGCGACGGGGCATCCCGTTGACGTGGCTATCAACCACAACGAAGCCGCGATCATGATGCACCAACGAAATCACCCTTTTACAGAGCATTACATCGAGGACATTTGGCAAGTCGATCCGAAAACAGCCGTGAGAGGTCGCCATGTTCGCTTGGCGTGGTTCTCCCCCGATTGCAAGCACTTCTCCCGTGCAAAAGGTGCCGCGCTTGTAGACAAGAAGATCCGAGGTCTTGCTTGGGTGGTCCTCAAATGGGCGGCAGAGGTAAGACCTGACGTGATTATGCTCGAGAACGTTCCCGAGTTTACGACCTGGGGGCCTGTACGCAAAGGAAAGCCCGTTAAGAGCAAAGCTGGACAGACATATCAAAAGTGGTTGAAACAGTTACAGGATCTCGGCTATGAGGTTGAAACGCGCAAGATATGCGCGGCAGACGTTGGAGCGCCGACCATCCGCACACGCTTTCATCTGATTGCACGATGTGACGGCAAGAAAATCGTTTGGCCAGGGCGCACACACGCGCCAAGGGACAGCATCGAAGTAAAGAGTGGTCGATTGAAGCCGTGGAGATCCGCTGCAGAAGTGATAGACTTCTCACTCCCATGCCCTTCCATCTTTGCAAGCAAAGCGGAAATCAAAGAGCAATATGGTGTTAACGCTATGCGACCGCTCAAAGAGAACACTCTGCGCCGCATTGCACGTGGGCTTGATAAATTCGTTATAAAAAGCGCAGAACCGTTCATCGTTCCCGTTGGATACGGTGAGAACAAGGGACAGCTTCCTCGTGTTCACGACATCAAGGAACCTCTCTCAACGGTTGTATCAAGCACAAAGCAGTATATTTGTGAACCGATTGTCACTCCCTACATTATGTGCAACAATGCAGGGAACGTTCCTCACGGAATGGACGAGCCAGTGCCGACAATCACAACGGGCGGAAGAAATTTCCTCACCGCTCCCACTCTTATCCAATACCATACCGAGCAGAGCGCAAAGGAAGTGCGCGGACAAGGCTTGGAAGATCCAATACAGACGGTTGACGCGGCGAACAGGTACGGCTTGAGTGCGGCATATCTTTCTGAGTACTACGGAAACGGACGTGACGGCATTGATATCGAGGAACCCGCGCAAACGATAACCTCAAAAGACCGAGAGGCATTGTCAACCGCTTTTCTTTCCAAGTTTTTCACAGGCGTAGACGGTGCAGATCTACATGATCCTGCTCCAACCGTTACGGCAATCGACCATAATTCAATGGTGCTTTCTCACCTTACACACTTCAAGGGCAAGGATAAGGGACAACACCCTCTTGATCCTCTTATGACCGTTACTGCTCGGGATGGGCAATTTGCCGACATCCGCGCGACAGTTGTAAAATGGGACGGGCACACAGATCTCGGCTACTGGAACGAGGTCCGCAAAATGCTCAATCAGTACTGCGGATATAGTCTCGCTGACGATGAGATCCTGCTCCTCAATATTCGCGGAGCTTGGTATTTCATTTCCGACATCGGACTGCGGATGCTCACGCCACGCGAGCTTTACGATGCGATGGGTTTCCCTCACGATTACATCATTGACCGCGACGTAAACGGCAACGCCATCACGAGAGCAGACCAGGTGGCGCGCTGCGGCAACGCCGTTTGCCCTGCCGTTGCAGAGGCGCTTGTGCGAGCGAACCTGCCCGAGTATTGTAAAAAGAAAATATCCGATATGGCACAACTGCACGACCTTATGTCGAGTTAGAAAGGAGAACCCGATGAACGAAGCTAAATTACTCCCCTGCCCCTTTTGTGGGGGCACGGCGGTATTATATCACCAATCAAGCAAATACACAGATTATGATGGTGATTATGTTTATTGTATGAATTGTGGTTGTAGAACAAGGCTTTTTGAGTGCTTTAATGGCACAGGCAAAACTCACGCAGAAACAGAAGTAGAAGCAATAAACGCTTGGAACAGGAGGGCAACCGATGAAAGAGCAGATTGAGAAGCAAGCAATTATGGAAATGGCAGACGAGATACGCAGGATAAGAGAAAGCTATTTCGGACAGGCAGATTATTTGTTTGCCAAAAAATTATTTGAGGATGGATACCGCAAGCAGAAAGAGGGAGAGTGGATTACAAGTGATATTCCCCAAGAAAAATACGTTTGCTCGGTTTGTGGCGGTGCTTGTTGGTATTATGATTATCAAGCCGACGTTGCAAGAAGCAAATATTGCCCCAACTGCGGAGCGAAAATGAAAGGAGAATAATATGCAAGAAAAGATTAAAGAAATGGCAAGAGCGATTGACGAGTTGTTAGTCGAAAAGCCGAAAGAAACAACAAAACACGCTATGAATGTTGCGACATACCTATTTGATAGAGGCTATCGCAAGCAAGAGTGGATAAGCGTTGAGGAGAGGTTGCCCGAAACTGACGGGGAGTATTTGACCTTCAATGGACTTATTTACTATCTACTCAATTTCAATGCTTCATTACGTTTATGGAATGTAAGCAATGATAATGTTTCTACCGCCATAAGAGATGTTACTCATTGGATGCCGCTTCCCGAACCACCGAAGATGAAAGGCGGTGATGGGAAATGAGTTTTGCACGAAAAATCAATCGCAATATTGATAGAGCAAAAAACGGCAGAAGAACTTGCCCGAAGTGTCACACAAAATTGACCGAAAAGTCAGGATATGGGCTTGTTTGTGAAAATTGCGGTTGGTGGAAACTGAAGCGAATCCAATACGAAAAAAAGAAAGGCGGCGCGGAGTAATGAGTTATATTATCACGCAAAAAGAAGTAATAACACGCAAAGAGCAAAAGTGTTTTGGGTGTGCGAGAAAATTTCCAAGAAACACAAAAATGCTTCGTGAAACCGTAAAAGACGATATTATTTTTACTTCTTATTTATGCCCGACTTGTCAAAAAGTTGTTTATGAAAGAAGCGGTGAAGAGTTTTGCGAGGGCGACCTTTACGAATTAGCCGTTGAAGCCGAACAAATATTGAAAGGTGGTTCGGAATAATGAAATTTACTAAATTCTCTATCAGATTTTTGGGAGGAGTAATTGATGTTTGGGCTCTCAATAAAAAGGAAGCTCAAATTCTTGCCCAAGCAGAAGCAATTAAGCGCGGCTGGGATTATACAATTCAAGCGTGAAAGGAGATGCGGAATGATTGCAAAAGAACAAGCAATGGAAATCCTTGACAAATTCGACTTATTTCAAGGGCAAAGAGCAGGTCGAGAGTTATGGAGCGAAAAACCAAGAGATGTTCAAGAGCAAGACATTGAGAATTTCAAAAAAGATGTCGATTCCCTTGCAGAATACCTTATAAACCCCGATTTGGTAGAAGTTGTTAGGTGTCATAATTGCAAGAACCGATATGTGCCTCACCGTTGCGCCTTGTGGTATGCCACGGTTGGAGAAAATGAATATTTCAGCGAAAGAGGTAGTGATTTCTTTTGCAGTTACGGAGAAAGGAAGGAATGATATGGACGAATATATCAAGCGAGAAGATGCACTTGATGCAGTGTTGTTCGCGTTGGCCGGAACAGGACTTCAAAGCCGCGCAATATCTGCCATCAGAGATGTCAACACCGCCGATGTTGTACCAAAGAGCGAGTATGACCGTATGGAAAAGCTTTTTAATGATATGACACAAGAAGCAAAGGGATATTTGAACAGATTATACGGAATAAGAGCCGAGGTTGCGAGGGAGATTTTTGAGGAGATTGAAGAACACTTTTATAACAATGAGTCTCAAACTGGGGTTCTGTTATATGAGGATTTTGCCGAACTCAAAAAGAAATATACGGAAGGAGAATCTAATGGCAGTAAATAGCAAACAGAAAGGAGCTCGGTTTGAGAGGCTGCTTGCATCAAAGTTCCGTGAGCACGGCTACGATGCAAGGAGAACCGCGCAATACTGCGGCAATACCGGAGATGCATCCGATGTGGTAGGACTTCCATATCTCCACATAGAGGCAAAGCACCAAGAGCAGATGCGCCTCTATGACTGGATAGATCAGGCAAAGCACGATGCCGCTCCAAAGGGCGACATTCCTGCCGTGTTCCACAAGAAGAACAACGCGGCTATCCTCGTTACTTTAGAGCTCGATGACTTCATGACCATATACAAGGAGTATGAGGCAAGCAGATACATCAAAGAAAAGGAGAAAACTGAATGAAATACATTCTTGCTGAAAAAATCATAGAAAAGATAAAGTTCAAAAGAGACCATTGCGACCCAAACATGAAAAGAAGAGCGGGATATGATTCTGCAATCGCCATGATAGAACGAGAACAATGCGGCACTCTCGTTAGAGATGTTGTGACAAGATTTCAAGAAGGGGTTAATTCTTGCTCCTCCGTTATGGTATTGAGAGGAGAAGAACTATTGGTAATCCCAAAGTTTGAATATCTCGCTGTGATAAATCGGTTAAAAGCGGAAGAAGCCGCGATGTTCCGTAGATTGGAGACTGTTGATACGGAGGAAAACTTTGAGGAATAAAGAAACCTATATGGACACGGTAACGGCTATATTCGCCCGTGTTGCCTCTCTCCGATACCCTACGGCAGAGGAGTATGAGGCGAGGATCAGGAACGATGTCAACACTCGGCTGTTCCGTCTTGATCCCAAAATCATAGTGGCAAAGGCAGATGCTTCTGTAAACACGGCAAAGCCGATTATAGCCGATATTAACGCGGTTAACGCCACTTTCTCAAACCTAACGGACAGAAACCGAGAGTACATCATAGAAGCCGTCAAGGCGGTTTATTTCCCCTATAAAGGGAAAACGAGGATACCGAATGAAATACTGAAAGAAAGGATATTGGCTTTTGCTACAAAAACATTCTGTGACGAGCGCACTGTTTACAGATGGCTGAAAGAAGCTCGCGCGTTATGTGCCTATTACAGAGGGCTGACGATTGAGGAACCTGATGTATTATAAGAAAAGGGGCTAACCTCTTGGTTAGTCCCTTATGTTTATTTCATATAACTTTCATCAGCCCAACCCCAAAGAGCGTGGAAAATTGTCCCATCTGAGCAAATTACTTTTGTGTTTAGACAAACCGAATGAGCTTCTAAAATATCAGACCACTGTTGAATGCTGCCTGCAAAGTAAATAGTTATAGGATTTTCGCAATTGGAAAAAGCATCTTCGCTTATTTCCACAATACTCTTTGGTATTTTTACGCTTTGGAGCATTTCAGGGAAAGCATTCGCCCCAATAGATACAACCTTTTTCCCTTTGAATTTTTCTGGGATAACAAGGTCCATCTCCATACAGTTTTGAACGCCGACAAGGGCGCAAGTCTCGCCATCTTCGTTTAACTCAAAAACAAGGCAATCAGAGCCTTTATTCTTGCAAGAAGAAATCAAGCAAATATTTGTAACAAGCAAAACAAATACCAATAGCAATGAAAAAATTCTTTTCATAAGTATTCCCTTTCTTTTATAAGCCTTCCGGCAGATATCAACATTGTACCACAATCTTTAAAAAATGTCAACACCTAAAAAGATGTCATACGATGACTTTCTTTTATGCTAAAATGATATCATCAATAACTACACACCGCAGAGGTTAACGCCTTTGCGGTTTTTTATTTTACAGAAAGGGGCAAACGCTATGGGCAACAAGCTGAACGAGCAACAAAAGCTCCAAGCTGTAGTTGACTATGCCGAATGCCACAACTATAGCGAGGTAGCAAGAAAGTACGGGGTTACCGATAATACTATCAGACGCATTGTAGAAGCAAATGCGGATTTTTTCGAAAATGTCGAAAAGGAAAAGGAATTGGCTGCCGAGGACGTTCTAACCCACATGAGCAAGCAGCTCGGCAAGGTAAACCTCATCATTGACAAATTCCTTGACCGACTATCTTCAGATGAACTGATAAAGAAAGCATCAACCGCGCAGTTGACAACCTCACTCGGTACTCTCATTGACAAGTACACTATGGTCCTCAAGCATAACCAAGGAAACGCCATAGAGGATGATCCTATTACAAAGGCGCTCAAAGAAGAAGCAGAGAGGATGAACAATGGCGATTTCTCGTAAGCAAAAGCAGATACTCTCCTTCCCTTATACAAAGTATGATGCTCTCATTGCTGACGGTGCCATCCGTAGCGGAAAGACATCCTTTATGATGTTAGCGTTCGTCCGTGATGCTATGGAGCGGTTCAATCACCAAAGGTTCGGCATCTGCGGAAAGACGGTAGATAGCACAGTAAAGAACATCATCGTTCCATACCTCGGCATTACCGGGGAAAGAGAGAGATACACCATTCAATGGAAACGGAGCGACAAGCTCCTTGTAGTGTCTCGAGGAGACAGGGAGAATGTCTTTGAGGTATTCGGTGGTAAAGATGAAAGCTCCTTTATGCTGATTCAAGGTAGAACCCTTGCAGGCGTTCTATTGGACGAGGTTGCCCTGCAGCCGAGGTCCTTTGTAGAGCAAGCCTTGGCGCGTTGCTCTGTGGAAGGCTCAAAGATATGGTTCAACTGCAACCCCGATTCTCCCGAACATTGGTTTTACAAGGAATGGATATTGCAAGCGGACAAGCACAATGCGGTCAGATTGCATTTTCAGTTAGAGGACAATCCATCACTATCACAGAAGATTATAGACCGATACAAGTCCATGTATTCGGGCGTGTTCTACAAGCGTTACATCCTGGGAGAGTGGTGTACCGCAGAAGGCGCAATCTACACCTCGTTCATCAACAACGAGGATGCGCACTATATCACGGCAGATGAAGTGCCGAAGGACATCGGCTATATCTGCATCGGTCAAGACTTTGGCGGTCATAAGTCAAAGCATACCTTTTGCGCTACGGCAATATCAAGGGACTACTCTCGCATCTATGTTCTCCGCTCCGAGGAATACGATGCAGAGGGCAAGAGCGTTGAGTTTGTTATGGACAAGCTCGACCAATTCTGCAAGAACATCCAAGCAAGGTATGGTTTTGTTGACTATGTATTTGCGGATAGCGCAGAGCAAACGATTATCAACAGTGAGAGGCAAAACCTCTCTTGGAGCATACGCAATAGCGTTAAGAATGAAATTATAGACCGCATTCGGTGCACGGACATTCTCTTCACATCAAAGCGCATCAAGATAGTCAAGGAAGAAAACGAATCCTTGATATCTGCCCTGCGCTCTGCTGTGTGGGATGATAAAGCACCGAAAGACGAGCGGTTGGATAAACCGGGCACAACAAATATTTGCCCTTTAGATGCCTTTGAATACTCATGGGAGTATTGGATAAGGCAACTATCGGGAGACGGAGGATAAGACGTGGAAAACAACAGACAAACGCAAGGCGGGCTTTGGCTCTTCTTCCGCAATCTCTTTTTCAAGCTTTTCAAGAAGGATTCGAGTGAGAGCAACCTCGATTCCCGAAAAGAGGGAAAATGGGAGGCGGACTATGAGAGCATTGACCGCATCAACTTTGCAGAGATATTCGCAACGAGACTGACCAACTACACCTTGGACGGCTTCTCTTTCGACTGCGACAATGACGATATCACCGAAGCGGTGGAGAAGCTGATGAATAAGTCCTACAAGTGGGCGCAGATGGCTTTCGGCGTTGGCAGAGTGTTTCTCATTCCCTACATCACGGGCGGAAAGATTTACGTTGACATCATTCCCCAAGGCAGAGCATGGACAACCGCGATGCAAGGTGATGACATTCTCGGCATCGGTGTTTTGGCTGATATCCGCGTAAAGAACAACCGCAGATATTACCGTTTGACCTCTTATGACTTCGACCCCGAAACAAAGGCATTCACCATAGAGAACAAGGCAACCAACGAGAGCGGCGAAGAGGTCGCTTTAAGCACGTTTAAGGAGTGGGAGGACATTGAACCCGTTATCACTCTCAAAGGCGTAGAAAAGCCCTTATTTGCGTTTGTAGACTGCCCCAAGGATAACAGAACCACAGACAAACTGCAAGGCGCGCCTATCACGTTTGGGTGCGAGGACACAATCCAGGAGATCCGCGACACCTTGAAGCAGTACGCAGACGAATTTGATCTCAAGCAATCCTGGCTTGGCGTTGACCGCCTTATGCTTGGCAAGGACGGAAAGCCCGAAAACCGCTTGTTCAAGACCTTTGATGGAAAATCCACAGAAAACCTCTTTGAGATATTCTCCCCCGACATTCGCGGCACCGCTTACGAAAGCCGACTCTTGAACCTGTTTGCAAGATTGGAAAAGCAAGTGGGTACATCTTCTGGCATTCTCACCCCTGCCGATACCTCTATGGCAACGGCAACGCAGGTGCGCAGGAGTATGTATGACACCCTCGCAATGGTCGGCAGAATGCGCAAGAGCATTGATGGTGCTATCAGAGCATTGTGCTACTGCTATGAGGTGTATTTCCCTTTTATAGGCAAGGCAACGCCAAAGCAGTACAATCTGCGCTTGTATTGGGAAGATAATATGCTCCAGGATACCACAGAGAGATTCCAAAACCTTATGCAAGCGCGTGGAGCGAATGCAGTCAAGGACGAGGAAGTCCGCCAATTCCTCTTCCCCAACGAAACGGCAGAGGAAAGAGCGGCAGCGGTGCAAGAGATTCGAGAGAATCAGCCCGAACCTACAATCCCTGATTTCTTTGGTGAATGAGGCGCGAGGAGTACGAGGAAGCAAAGCAAAAGAACCCCGATTGGGACAAGGTTATCTCTGCAGACATAAAGTCTTGGAGCAAGCTATATATCTTTGATTCTATCCTTGCAAGGCGCGAGTATAAGACGGTCATTGAGAACATAGACAAGCGCATCGAGAGCTTTGTTTCCCTTATTGATGAAAAAGAGATAGCCGACAAGTATCGCGCAGAGCTTCACGATTACGCAGAGCAAGCCTATCAATGGGCATATGAGCATTTTGGAATGTTCACGCCTCATGTGTTGGCTTTGGCTCTTGCGGATAAGAAGGACCTCAAAAAGGCGCAGATAAAGGTTGTAGAGGACCGCGCGCAGTTCGTTGTCAAGTTTGAGAATGTCACCGATGTGCGGATACCGCAAAAGATCACGGGGCATTCCTACACGCAAGGCACGCCCGGGCAGATGTTCTATGAGGACATCAACCGACTTTCCAAAAAGGCGCTTGACGATTGGATAGAGCTCGAACCAAAACCGCAGTATTTTGCAAATGTCAACCCTCGCAACCTTGCCGAGATGCTTGTAAGGTTTGAAACCTACAAGAGGAAAAAGCAAGAGCTGATTGACAAGGGCGTGAAGTTGGTGCTTGTCCCTGCCCATGCTAACTGCTCCAAGAGATGCCAGCCGTGGCAGGCTCGCGTGTATTCCCTTGACGGAACATCAGGCGTGATTGACGGTAGACGATATATCCCCATCGAAGATGCCTCGGACAATGTGACCTACACATCCAAGAACACGGGCAAGACCTATTACTGCGGACTATTCTCCTACAACTGCCGACACGATTTAGTGGAATACAAGCGCGGAATGAACATCGAGCGCATCCCTGCCGAAGTCATCGAGGAAAGACGAAAGATTGAGGAAAAGCAACGCAGAATGGAACTCGCTATCCGTCGTGTGAAGGAGAGAGCGGCTGCCTATCGTATTGTTTGGAAGCAGTCAGGTAAGCCCGAATATATCCGCAAACTCGCCTACAAATACGAGCTGAAAGCACGCCAAATGAAAAAGGAGTACATCGCATACTCCAAGGAAAACAAGATAGCGTATTACCCATCGCGCTTGCGAACAATGGAAGGTGAGAACATCTACATTCGCACAAAGGGTAAAAACGATCCTCTTGCAAAGAGGGCGCAAGAACTGAAAGAACAGGCACAATAACCCTTTCTTATAAAAATTTAGTCCGGAATGACGTAAAACCTATCAATGCAAGGTGAAGCAACCACCGTGAAAAAGCATAGCAAAGGAGACCATTATGAAAAGAGAAGATGTACTGAAAATCCTTGAAAACACCGAGCTCGACAACGATGCCAAGATCAACCAAATCCTCAATATGCGAGGTGCGGAGCTTAACGCGACCAATGCTCGCATCAAAACCCTTGAGGACACCCTTTCCCAAAAAGAGCAAGAGCATACAGAGCTGACGGAAAGATACAAGGATTACGAAACGATCCTCGCGGAACGCAACGCGCTCACAGAGGAGAAGGCGGAGAAAGCACGTCAAGAGCGTTTCTCTGTAGTATTGGGTGAGAACAAGCCCAAGAACGATTACACGCGAGAGGGGCTTTATAACGCGTTTAACGCCGCTATCGCAAAAGAGGAGAACGCCGAAAAGACAGATGCTGACATCTTCACATCGATTATTGACGGTAAAGAGAAAGAACTGTTTGAAGGGAAAGTCACCGTCAATATGACACCCATCAATCCCGACGTAAAGACACCTACAGATACAGAGGCGTATTTGGATAGTGTCTACTCTGGAAATCCCTTCTACAAAAAACAATAACAAAGGAGATTTAGACTATGCCCATTAAGTACAATAACCAACACGTTGACGAGAGATATGCTTCCATCTTTGAGCCCAATCTCTTCACCCAAGCGTGGCTTATCCCCGGTGTGACATACACCAACAAATACCAAGAAGGCCCTGCAGGCGGCATTTACGTACATAAGCTGAAGAATGTAGCAGCGGTTGATCCTGGCAAGCCTGGCCGCGATTTCACCCACGAGGAAACCCAGGACGAGCTGATCCAAATCATGCTGAACAACAACTACCAAAAATCCCGTAAGATTTACGGTGTACAAGCCGCAGCAGTTACAGCTCCTCTTGCAAACGAGAACTTCTCTACCGTAGTTCAAGAGATCCGCGAAGGTCGCGAGTATTCCGCGCTTGCTTGCCTTATCACCGAAGGCACCACAAGCAACGAAACTGCCGCCATCACCGCTGATAACGTAAAAGAGATGATCTTGAAGGAAAGAACCGCTCTTTCGAAAGCGAAGGGCAAGGCAAACGTTATTCTCGTTTCCCCCGATGTTTACGCGGCTATCCTTACCACCGCAGGTAAGGAGTTTGTTACCGACTTCAACAGCCAAGTACAAAACACCGGCAACGTTGGCAAGTGGTATGGCTTTGTAATTGCAGAGTGCAACCAACTCGCATCCTCCAAGGATATCACCTACTACGATTACAGCGGAACGAAAAAGACCGTTGCGACCGCAGACCTTGCCAACATCGACTTCATCATGCTGTACAACGAGTGCTTCTCTTGCGTGGACAACCTTAACGCAATGAGAATTCTTGACAATGTTCCGGACTTCATCGGCAGCCTGGCACAAGCCGAAGTCAACACCGGCTTCAGAGTTACCAACTCCGAAATGGTAAGAGTTCGCAAGCACGCCTAATCACTAAAACAAAGGAGGTATTGAGATGCCGTATTCCGATAACCAAATGACCTACAACGAAAGAGCGCACAGATATGTGCTTACACAAGAGTGCGTGTTGGAGGATATGAACATTGACCTTGGAGCGGTGCTCAATACCTCCGATGTTGCAGACGTAGCAAGCGCGGCTGAAAAGTTCCTTGACCGCGTTTCTATGCAGATTTATGCGTGGATCTACAGAGTAAACCCGTTCCGCTTTCGGACGGAACGGGAGCTTGCTCTGAACCCCAATATAAGACCTTACCTTTACGATGCAATGAAAGAGCAAGTTTTCTATGTTTTGAACAATGGAGACTTAAGCGCATTGTCGGGTGTGAACGTAGACACGGGAATGACCGTAGAGGAGCGCAGAAAACGCTCTGCAGAGGTTGCGCCCTTGGCAAAGGACATTCTCATTGATGCAGGTATTGTGAGGGCTTTTGTCCCCCTCTATGAGCGCGAGATCATACCCAACTATCAAGGGGAGGGATATTGATGTTTGGAATTGTAGACAACCGCCAAGCAGAGTATTCCACGGGCTTGTATTTCAAGGAGTATCCTACTCTCCCGTTGAAAGAGACGGGAGAGCGGTTCAAGTACCGCGAGGAGACGAAAAACGCGAGGATGCAAGACGTTGTGATGAACCTTGCCAACCTCTCCACGCAAAAGACCATTGTAACCACTTACAAAATCGATTTCAAGGTTGAGGGCTATGTCCTTTTGGGAGATACCCTTTACCGCATTATGGACGTCGGCTCTACGCTGGCGAACCCTCAAACATCGCGCGTTATCAAACGCCCTGCGAGAGTGCAGACCTTGCTCTTGAACAGAGTATCAAACGCGCTTGGTTTAGAAATATGACAGACCAACAATTCACCGTTGTATGCTCCTCTATGCTCCACGATATAAAGGGTATGACACCTTGGGACACGGGTAACCTTGCAGATAAGGCGACAAAGATAAGCGATTTGGTAGGAAACGAGATCCGTATCTATGTAGACGAGAACATTGCACCCTATTTCCCTTATGTCAACAACCGCCCTACATACCAAGTAAAGGGCAAATTCGGGACCTATACGAAACAGAACAGAAACTACGGGTATTTTCAACACGCAGTAGAGGTGGCGATTGAAAACCTCGCAAGAAAGATTGACGGAGAGATTATCAAATGATCAACTTCGATATTTTGAAAGATGAATATGCAGAGCTCACGGGCATTGAGATGTTCAACGAAGAGGGCGAGCTTCAAGACTTCTATCGAGAGGTCAACAAGGTGCAAAAGCCTATCTGCGGAATATGGCACGCAAACCCGATGCCGTTAACTGCGGTACGAAAGCCCTTTTGCGGTATCGCATCTGTTGACATTACCGTAGTATCTCACCCCGAGGTGTGGGAGACCACGCGCGACACAATGAACGCGGTAGCATCTGCGATGAACGGCACAAGCAGAGAGATTACCGTTGACGGCACTGTGTATTCCGTTTCCTACAACTGCCAAACTTGCGGAATAGGCAACCGCATTCTTGATGCCAATATTGGACACGGTGAAGTGTTCGAGATCAGGCAACAAATTTCTTATATTATCATCGAAAGTGGCGTATCTGCTTATGATACGTTTCTATACATTGACGGCTTGCAAATCCCCTTCCTCTCCTTGGTGGAGAACAAGATACACACCACATCGAATATCGCATCTGATACGGGCGTAATGCTGACGGCATCAGAGGCAGAGGCATACGGCATCGACTTTGTTATCCCTTACATGAAAGACGATGCAGGATCTCTTGTACGAGATGTTATTGACTGCGCAACGGGCAACGAGGCGCATTGCGTGGTGTTGGATATTGCAGGCGTAAAGCATTGCCACATAATGCAGTTCACACACGTTTCTTCGAATGTGCAACCGCCTCAAAACATCGGTATGAATGTATCAATGACCGAGTTAGATCCCACAGCAGCCAAGTATAATGGAATGTGGGAGAAGGAGACGGCAACGGGCAAGTTTGCAAGCGTTATCCTTGAGAACAGGACTAATGCCGATGCCTTTGTTATCTTTTGGGGCGATGGCTCTTCCGAGTACTGCGAGAACGGAGATATGCCGTATCACGTTTACGAGGAAGATGGAGAGCATGAGATTATCGTCTACAAAAAGCCGTTGTTCTACTATCTGCCTTTGGAAAAAGGCGTGGACTACTTCGGCAAGCCGTGGTATTTCCGTTTTCCTTCGACCGTCCAAAAGATGGAGGTCTCGGAAATTCCGCATGATGTGTTGGTGCAGAACCCTTATGATAGCACGACGCCCGAAAAGATGGCAAGCCTTGAAGCATCAGGCGCGCGCTTGATGTTCAAGAGAGGACAGTCCACCTACTACATTGACAAAGAGATTGACAGCAAGTATTACATCTTGAACGGTCAAAAGGTGCAAAGCCTCGTTGATGTGATATTGGACATCTTACCCTGGGCAAAAGATTTCATTTACACCTCTGTGTGGGATTGAGGTGCGATATGGCAGAGTTATACCAGATTGTCATTCGCAATGAGACGAATGGGGGCAACTCCCCCATTGCTACAGAGCCGAATGTAAACGGTGAGGGCAATGCTGCGACACCGATAACCAAGAAGAAAGCAACGGCAGAAAGCCCAAACAGGCTTGTATCGTCCATCGTAGCGGTTGGCGCAATAAAGCCGTATATTGACCAAGCCATAAGCCTTGGCGTTTCCACGGTGGAGATGCGGACAGGTTCGGCTGAATTACAGAGAAAACAGCAGGCGTTTGCCTCGGTCGCTTCAAATGCCGGAGGACTTATTATTGCCGGTGCCACTGGTGGAGTTGGTGCGGCTGCAGCGATGGCAGGTATGCAGTTATTGCAGACCGCCATTCAATCCATCATAAACCAAGTAAATATCAACAACCAAAAAATCATAGAAAGCGAAAACCTTGCATTGGCAAAGAGCCGTGCAGGAATGGTCACAAACAAATCAAGAGGGGGTGGAGTTGTATGAAGAATAGAAACCGCATCAGCATCGTTATCGGTGGCGTAGACTATTCCAAATACCTCGCGCTCCCTTTTGTATTTCAAGACACAGGAACCGAGCAGTTAGACAGTGCTATTGTCACCCTGCGCAACCTACCGACAGACGGCAAATTTGCGCCCTTTATGCCCGTTTCCCTATGCGGTGGTAAATACACCTATTTGATAGCCGATGACCGCGTAACGGCGGTGTTTGGGCGTTCTCTGTGGCATCACGAAATCACGTTGATAGACGAGACGAAAGCCACAGAAAGAATACTGATGGAAGGCAAGAGCTTTACGCAACCGCTAAAGCAAGAGATTGGAGAACCGCAGAATGCTGATGTGTTTTTTGTTGCAGGTAGCGGAGTATCCGATACAAGGGTAACAGACCTTTACAAAACGCCCGTAATGGGTGAAAGTTTGAGTAATATTGATATCCAAACGCCAAGAAACGTCCTTAATTTGTTCGGTCTATCGGGTGATTTTGTTGTAGAAACCGTGGAGGTTTTATATAGCAAAAGCGAAATTGCTCTCTTTGGAGATAAATATTCATCGGTTTATGAGAAAACCATTGGACTTGACGATGCGGACGTTTTCACCGCTGAAAAATCGGGCATTTACACGATTAGATATAATTACATTTTCCCATCGGGAACAGGCGGAACGGCAAACGGCTCCATTGCAATTCCAATCTCCGTTTACATCGAGCCGGAAAAACCCTTGGTGTATTCCGTGTATGACGTAATGCAAATCACGTTAGAGACCGCAGAACCCATTTTTAAGGGCGAAGCGCCTCGGTATAGCCTTTTGCTCACGGAAGAGCAAGAAGCGCGTTACAAGGTCATGGACGCGCCAGAAATGTACTTTGCAAATGGTCGCAGTCTGTATGAAAACCTCAAAGAGATTGGCGATTATATCCACGCCTTGCCGAAAGTAAAGAACGGGCAAGTGTATTGGCAAGAGCTTGGCTCTGCCGAGAGAGCGGACCTATCCAAAGGCAAGATGTACGGCGAGAATGCCGACTACAACGCGGCAGAATACGCATCTGCGGTTGAGGCAAACTTTGCAAACCTTATCAACTCCTCGGATGAAGCGGAAGGAAGTGCGACAGACCCTTACACGGACGGATTTATCAGCTTGCGGTCGAACAGTTACCGCATCAAGCCCGAGGATAGTTATATCCCGACCAATTTCCCCATCGGAACGAAGGTCAAGCAAGTTTTGGTGCGTATCCACGATGACGAGGGGAACGTGACTAACACCGTAGACATCACTCCTGCTGTGTTTGAAAAGAACGAGTATGACCTATTGTCGAGCTTCACGGGCATTTATCCCTTTAGCAAGACACACGCATTGTACTACACCACGGGGCAAAAGAACATCGATGGCTTGTGGTATCGCGCACAGGATAGCGCATTAGCCTTTATGAACCAATTCCAAAGATACGCCATCACGAATGTTATCAATTTCTTTGGCGGATTGGATAACCAAGACTACACTTACAAAAACCTTTCTTTCCAAGTGACCTATATTCCCATCATCAACGGCAGAGCGCGCCAAGAGCGAACGGAAAGCACCGTTGAGCGCATTGTATTGGCGCACAACCAAAGTGCAAACCAATTAAGCGCAAAGGCGTTTGGAGAGAACCTACGGGGCAAGGTGGCTATGCTTGGCAATGCTACCGAGTCGAAGCTCTATATCTTCCCAAGCCTTGAGGATATCCCCAAGGGTGGGCAGATGTATGACCGAAAGAAGTTCATTTCCCTTGTAACCACAAAGGTATTCCCCGATTACTGCTTGTCGCAGATTGACCTTGCAGAGAATTACAATGCTCTCGGTGCGTTCGTGCAGATGAAAACGGGTATTCGCCAATACGAAATCCCCCAAGGGCAGGACAGATGCACCTTGCTAGAGGAGTTTTGCGTGATAGGCAAGTACGAGGGCAACGATGAAAAAGCCCTTTGCAGACCGCAGATGCGAGAGCGAACGATGAATGCGTTTACTGCCGCTCCCAACGTAGAGGACATCACATCGGCTTGGATCGTCACTTATGACGAAAATGAGAAGGTCATCCGCGAGAATATCGCACTTCCCGTCTACTCCACGTCCCTTGGCACATCGGTTTACTTTGGCTTTTCCTTTGCCGACAACTTTGCCGCAGGCGCAAGCTCCGCAGATGTTGGTATGGATGCCGCGAGAGGTACAGAGTTTGTGGAATACGGCACGCCGTTTTATTCAAGAGCAAAATACCTTGACTTTGCGCTTGTACCGTCCTTTGCCAACGGCGGCATAGATGCGGCGCACAGACTGCCGATCATCAACGAGATGCCAACGGGCGATTATGTTTCCACATCCTACACAGGGTATCTGCTTTGGAACAAGGACGGCGCGGACATTGGAAACGTTGCTTATCAGCTCCATTTTGTATCGAATGATGGATACATCATCGGTAGCGAATTGGCAAAAATGATGCCATATGTAAGAAGCGCGGACACCTATGACCAAGCACCGATGGTTTACTTCTATGACACAGAGGTTGACGAGCTTACGGGAGAGGCGCATACAGCCCCCGTAAACGTTTCTACGTTGAGGGTGGACGGTTATTCCATCGTGATTGAGAACGTGCCCACAACGCCTTATAAAGCCTTTGTAATCAAGCGACCTGATGGCGCGTGCATCCTCGGCAAGAACACCGAGAATGCAGACCAAGTAATACACTTTAATTTCAAAAGAAAGAGGTAAGCGAAAATGATTATTTTTTGCGATAGCGGCGGCAACGTAAATTCCGTACCGTCCACGATACCGTTTGGCTCTGCGCTAACGGATATAACGATTGTTGCCTTTGAGATGGCGGCAACGGCGGTGCTGAAGATCAAACCGCCCAATCAACAGTATCCCCCCGGCATTGTGTGCACACCCGTCATTCAAGACGGCGTGGTGGTGTACCAAGCCAAGCTGAACAAAGCAGTTACAAACACCTTTGGCAGATGCGAGTATCAGATTGAGTTCTATCTGCAAGACGGTGACGAAGTGCCGATTGCATCCACCTATAGCGGCTCTTTCAACGTTTCTCGCGGTGTTCCCGTTGACCTGCCTGCGAGTGAGGAATTGCTCAAGGATATGGCATTGGAGAACATCTACGCGGCGTTGTCGAGTGTCACGCGGCTTGCCGAGGAAATCTCCGCGCTCTTGGAGTTCACGGGAGCAGGAACGGAGCTTTTGACCGTTGCAAAGAACCTTGCAGGAGCCGTAAACGAGTTATATGCCCGTCCTGTTGTCTATGTTGATAACACGCTTACAAAGAGTGGAGACGCGGCAGATGCCAAAGTTACGGGCGACCTTCTCGCGGAAAAAGTCAACACAATAGATATTATCAACAACCTCACAAGCAACTTGGCAAACAAGCCGTTGTCGGCAGCGCAAGGTGTTGTATTGAAAAGCCTTGTCACAAGCTTACAGACCGCGCTCGATGCGCTCAAAAACTCGGTTGTGAGTGCAGACAATATCACCAAAGCTATTGGTGAACATAACCAAGACGAGGACGCACACCCTGCATTGATCGCGGAAATCCAAGCGGTTTCCGATGCGGTAAACGGGCTTGACGTCGACGGCAAGATTGCGGATGCCATCTATTCGCACACAACCAACCCCGAAGCGCACCAAGACATCCGCATTGTATTGCAACAGTTATATGACCAAGTAAACCACTTTTTGGATGTTGACGATACCACGCGCGACCAATTGAGCGAGCTTCTTGTTCTGATCGAGGACAACATCGAGGACATCGAGCAGATAACGGTTGACAAGGTCAAGTATTCGGACATCATCGACAACCTTGAAACGAACCTTGCCAACAAGGCACTCTCTGCGGCGCAGGGCGTAGTCATCAAGGGCTTGATTGACGGACTTAACACCTCTGTTACCGCGCTTGGAACGAGAACCACAACGCTTGAGGGCAAGGTAACAACGCTTGAGAACACGAAACCCGATATGAGCGGATACGTGACAACCGAGCAGTTTGAGACCGCCTTGGGCGCGTACATCACGGATATTGACACTCTTGTCGGCGGTGGCATTGAGGGTGCAACTCTTATCACTTTCACCATCGAGGGTACGGAATATCAAGCGGAAGATGGAATGACTTGGAACGCTTGGTGTGCGAGTGCGTATAATACGGGCGGTTACACCAACGCAAGCGGTGCTGACGGCGTTTACTATGGAGACACTTCCTATATGGTAGAGACAAGAGACGGTGACACGCAAGACCTTGTAGAAGGTAGCGACCTTATTATCAGCGGTCAAGCATATTACCATTGGGAGAATGTAACTCTTATCTCCTTTACCATTTCAACCACTACCTATCAAGCCGAAGAAGGAATGACGTGGGGTGAGTGGTTAGAAAGTGAGTATAGTGTCGGTTACTCCTCATATGTTGCAGACGAGAATGGCGTACATTACGGACTAAGTTACATAACCACACAAGATAGTTTCGATAGCAGAGTGTTTGGAACAGATGTTATAATGAATGGTTATGCTTATGTTATATATATTGACTAACGAAAGGAGCGTGAAGATATGGCTAAAATTACAAACCTTATTGGCACAACTTGGCGGCTATCTTTTACAGATGTTCCTGCAGGTTACGGAAAATTCAATATTGAGTATGGCGTTAAAATCGTTGGAGACTCTTATGGCTTTATATCGGAAGAACCTTATTATGGTTTAACTTTGTTTGCTCCTGGCTTTCAACCTTATATTTATAATGATGAACCACAAACTTTGATTGAGGAAGCTGACTGTGTTTCTGTATATGATGCAACTGCTATTCTTGACGAACCATACTTAAATATTGGTGGTCTTGAGCAATTTTTTGGAACTCCATTTGATATATTCATTATTATCACAGGCGGCACAGATGTCGAAAATTCTTTGTTGGTAGATTTCCTCAACACCTATGGCACATTGGTATCGGGTGGAGAACCGCCCACGGCAGAAAGCGTAAAATCCAAACTCCAAAGCCTTATCACGGCATCCAACGCCAAGACGGGCAAGAGCGATGCCAACCTCACAGATGCGGTCAATACCCTTATTGAGGGGTACGGGCAAGGCGGTGGCTTTGGCGGTGGCGGAGACATTATCGAAGTAGACCAACTGCCTACCGAGAATATCAGCACCACGGCTTTGTATAAAGTTGGTGAGAGTTATTATCGATACGTGGATGGTGCGTTCACAGATATAATCGTTGTAGAAACCGAAGGTAGTGCACCATATTCTCTGCTTGAGTTGTACTCTGCTTTAGGCGTTACACCCGAACTCTATACGATAAAGACAAAGCCTACAACGGAAGAAGGGCTTGCCGAGATAGTAAAGACCGATTTTGCCACAGGAGTTATAGCAATCTACTATATAGAGGACGAAGGCGATGCTTTCACTTATGACGGCTCTGCTTGGTCGGCAATGGGGGCAATAGGCATCATTTCAGATGTAAGCGAGGCAACCGCAGTCGGTATGTATATTTTAGCAGGAGCATATTGGGTTGAATACGTTGCACCAAGTGGAAGTTTAACAATCACCGAAAATTCCACAGTGGATGTAACAGATAAAGTATCTGTTACAGTAAATGTACCAACAACATATATGGTGCAAACAGTTGCAGAATTACCGACAGATGCGGCAGACGGCTCTATGGCTATTGTATTGGGGGGTAAGTAAATGATAGGAATAAAAACACCTTGTGTTATGAAAAAGACTTGGAATGGCGACACTCCTTGGTATGGTGAATATGTTTGGACAGACGGAACAAATATTTATTATTCCCACCAATACACCCATTTAATTCTTGACAAAGAAACAGACACTTGGGAAGAAAAGACTTGGAATGGTATTCCAACAATTTACAATGCTTACTTTTGGACAGATGGTGTAAACATTTATCTTTCCGATGATAGCACCCAGTATGTTCTCGACAAAGAAACCGACACTTGGGAAACAAAAACTTGGAATGGTCTTACATATTTTAGGGGCTGTAACATTTGGAAAGATGGAACAAATATTTATTATTCCAGTGGTAATAGCCATTATGTACTTAACAAGGAAACAGACACTTGGGAAAAAAAGGAATGGAATGGTTTTACTGACATCACTGGTTTGTATATTTGGACAGATGGCACAAATATTTATTATTCGTATAATGGTAACAATTATGTCCTTAATAAAGAAACAGACACTTGGGAAGAAAAGACTTGGAATGGTGTGTCTAATTTTGAAGGTAGATGGATTTGGACAGACGGAACAAGTATTTATTATTCGTATAACACATACCAATATGTTCTTAACAAAGAAACCGACACTTGGTTAACAATGAATTGGGGTAGTGCTGATATAGAATATGGTTTTCGCATTTGGACAGATGGCACACACACTTATTACTCAAATAGCGATGCACAATATGTTTTTCTTCCTATTACCGCAAAACTTTATTTGAAACAAAGCGGTGAATGGACGGAAATTGCTGATGTAAGTAACATTGTTGAAATTCCGTCATAATCATATGATTGCAATGTGGATAATCGCACACATAGTGCTTGCGTATTTACTCTACCGACACCCCAAATCCAAATGGCTTATGGCTATCCCTATAACGGTGTATGGGTGTATTGCTATTTATCTCGCACAATTGGCTATTTTTCTGCGCGCATTTTAAGGGCTATAGGAATATGATATTTCAATGAAAGGAAGTTTTCACAATGGAAATTCTGTTTTATGATAGATTTTTGCTTGTCAAAAATCTGCGTAAACGCCTGCGTTCCCCATTCCTCAATATTAAGTGCATTGGTGTTGACGATGGCGAAAAATTGGAGATTTACACAAACGGAAAATTGAGCGGAAACTTTATCGTTAGAGATGGGGGCATCACAGTCCCCGTCTCAAAGGGTAACACATACCGCTTGGCATCTCCAAACTACCCCTATGGGGTGAAATTCAACACAACCGATGCCCACGATGACACCGATGATATTCTGCTCTTTCAAACCATCAGCACGGATAGCGCAGAGCTTAAAAACCTCTATCGCATCATCGAAACCCTTTGCTCTGCCGTTCAAGAGCAAGCAAAACAAATTCAAAATCTTTCGGGCTATCGCACCGAGTAAAAAAGGAGACAAACTATGAAAAACATTTTTTTGGCATTGCTTATTGTAACCCTTGTTCTTTCGGTCTTTCCCCTTGCTATCCACGCAGAGGATCTGCCCGAAACCACCACAGAGACCACCACAGAGACTACGGAAACGCCTACTGAGGAAACCGCACCCACCGAGGATATTACAGAACCCACGGAGAGCCCCACAGAAGCCCCTACAAGCCCCGAAGAGGACACGGCGGTGTCTTTGCTTGACCGACTTGTGGAAGCTTGGGAAAAGGGCGAAATTACATCTATTGCAAGCCTTGCATTTGATGCCGTTCTCCTTGTCTTTGTCGCTATCCTTAAAAAGTCTGGTGGCAAGAACAAGGTTGAAATGGTAACCGCTTTGAAGAACACCAAGGACACCACGGTTAAGTCGGTCAATGACCTTATCACCGCCGCAAACGATGTTGTCAACGCCGTAGAGGGCGAGGGTGGTGTTATCGGTATCATCAACGGCTTTAAGGACGATGTAAACCGCCAAATTGAGGAGATTAAGCAAATCGACAAGGACAAGCTCGAGGGCTACGGCAAAAAGCTTGAAAACACTATGGCGGCGGTCAAACTGTTTGCAGAGATGCTCCAAACCACCTACGCCAATTCCACCACTATCCCGATGTCTACCAAGAACATCATCGGTCAAAAGTATGTTGAAATCTGCGACCTTATGAAGAAGGAGACCACGAATGAACAATAAGCTCAAATATAACGGGCTTACCGCGTTGGGGGCGTTGCTCTGCATCGCTCCCCCTGCCGTGGTAACGCTCTGTTACTTCCCCCTTTGGGTGGAAAAGTCCTCAAGCGCGACTGTTTCAGGATTAAGTCTTATTCTAATTCTTATCAGCATTATTCCTCTTTTCCGCATCGTAAAGGAGCATATCTCTTCACCGTCCGCTCCCGTTGTTTGGCTCTTGGTGTGCTTGTTCTGCTTTGCGTTCAAATCCATCATTGACCAAATCCTCGTTATCTCTTTTGTGGGCGCGGTGTCAAGCATTGCAGGAATGTTCATCTTTTGGGCGCGTGACAAAGGAGAGAAAAAAGAAGAAGAAAAGGAGTAATTTATGTTTGTTCCCAAAATTGAAGAAGAACCGCAACGCATAATCGAACACAAGATTGACCAAAACCGCTTGGTGAGCGTAGGGACGGACTTTGCCCTCCTGGCATTGTGTATTCTCGCAGCATTCATATCCTTTTGGGATATAGGGTTCTCCATAAACAAGGCATTTAGTGTCGGCTTCTTATCTATACTCTTATATGTGGTTGCTACTACAACCTATCAATTCAAATATGACGGGGGCATCTACAAGGGCAGACAGACCCCCGAATACCAAACGGCAAAGGCATCGTTTGAGCAAGTCCGCGACTTTATCATTGCGCACTCTCTTATCAACACCCTTTCCGATTGGTGCAATGATTACAGAGTAAAAGACTTAACACAACTTCAAAAAAGCATTGTGTGTCCTTATATGACCTATGAGGAGTACACAGAAAAATACAAAAATCTTACATCAAGAAAGGTATTCCAGTGCGACCTATCTTGGCATGCAAAGAAGGCAGTTTTCCTTGCAAACTCGGTTATGCCCCTTGAACTGTCAGCAAACAATCTGTTGGGGCTATCCAACCAAACAAACCTATTCGGCAAGCGCCGCGCTCTCCCCATCTCTGGTGGAGAAAAGCGCAAGCAAGATATGATCATCAATTACGCTTCAAAATTTATCCTGACCTTTGTGTTGGGAATGTTCGTGATTGAAATTTTGAGCGATCCTACGCTTGAAACATTCTTGCAGTGGCTCATTCGCATGTTCCCCGTTGTGACCGCGTACCTCACGGGAGAGGCTAACGGATACAAGAACGTTACCACCATTGACACGCGCCGAATTAACGCACAATCCCAAATTTTAAAACTGTTCTTTGCCGATGCAAAGATAGACAATCTCGAAAAAGGGCAAAAAAATGAATTGCAGAAAGTTTCAGGAGATGGGACTGACAGTCCGTGAACTCACAGAAATTATCGAGCAACGTGTCTTTTCCGAAAGGGACAGACAGATTTTAAAGAGAAGATGGATCGATGATATTTCCTATGACGATTTGGCAGAGGAGTTCTATCTTTCCGTTGAAAGGTTGAAAAAGATAGTAAAGAGCCACAAAGAGGCACTTTTCAACCTCTAATAGTACACGAAAAGCACCCGTTTTGTTACTGTAAAACGGGTGCTTATTTTTGTACAATAGAGGCAGAAAGGAAGTGATGCAAATGAGCAGATTTCAAAGCTACAATGCTAACCCCGTAAACAACACAGTCGGTGACTGCACAGTAAGAGCAATATCAAAGGTTCTCGGCCAAGATTGGGAGCAAACCTATATAGACCTCTGCTTGTTCGGCTATATCATGAGCGATATGCCATCAGCTAACAGAGTATGGGGCGCATACCTAAGAAACAAAGGATATAAACGTTCATTGATACCTGATGATGCAGACGATTATACCGTAGAAAAGTTTTGCAGAGAACACCCTAAAGGAGCGTATATACTCGCGATTTCAGGTCATGTAGTAGCCGTTGTCAATGGATACTACTTCGACACGTGGGATAGCGGTGGAGAAATACCCGTTTATTTTTGGTACAAGGAGGGATAAAGAATGTACGGAAACTATTATGGTGGATATCAGCCACAATACAATCAGGGAGTACCTGATCAGCTCGCACAGTTAAGAATGCAACAAGCACCTCCTGTTCCCAATCAACAAAACAATAACGGTTTTGTTTGGGTTCAGGGCGAATCGGGCGCAAAGAGCTTTTTGGTAGCACCCGGCACAACCGTTATGCTGATGGATAGCGAAAGCCCCGTTTTCTACTTAAAATCGGCAGACCAAAGCGGAATGCCAATGCCTCTGCGCGTGTTTGATTTCGTTGAGCGAGGAACGCAGACGGCAGTTCCAAAAGCAGAACCGCCTGCTATTGACACTTCGATGTTTATCACAAGAAAAGAATTTGAAGAAAAATTGTCTATTCTGACAAAGAAGGAGGATACCGATGCGTAACCCTTTACTCAAAAATGGCGCACAGATGCCATTCCCTCAAAATCCACAAATGAGCAGCTTTATGGCTCAATTTCAGCAATTCCGCAACAGTTTTCGCGGTGATGCAAAATCAGAAGTCCAAAGACTTTTGAACAGTGGAGAAATGACACAAGAACAGTTCAACCAACTCCACGCAATGGCACAACAAATCATGGGCTCAAAATAAGTATGCAATCAAGCGCTGGTGCACAAGTGTTTGCTTACATAAAATAATTTAAAAAAAGAAAGGAATTAACTATGAACTCTTCTGAACTTTCCGCTGCCGATATCGCTGCTGTAACCGGCAATAACGGCGGTATGTTTGGCGGCGACGGTAGCTGGCTTGCCATCTTGTTCCTCTTTGCCCTGTTTGGATGGGGCAGAGGCGGCGTAGGTGGCGGTGGCGGCTGCTATCCCTCTTGCGCATCCCAGGCGGATGTAAGAGCGGCTGTGGATCAGCAAACCCTGATCTCTAAATTGGACAACCAAACCTACGGGCTTGCCGATTCCACTTATGCACTCAACAACACAATCGTAAACGGTTTCCACGGCGTTGACAGATGTTGCTGCGAGACACAGCGACTGATCGAGAGAGGCTTTGCAGATACAAACTACAACCTCGCAACGCAGTTCTGCGAAACTCGCAACGCAATCCACAACTCCACCCGTGACATTGTGGACAACCAAAACAGCAACACAAGAGCAATCCTTGATTTCCTCACAAACGATAAGATCAGTACTCTTACCGCAGAAAATCAAGCTCTCAAGTTCCAAGCATCGCAGGCGGCACAAAATGCGTTTATCACCGCTAACCAGGAAGCGCAAACCGCAGAGCTGATCCGCAGACTTGGCAGAGATTGCCCTGTTCCTGCTTACGTTGTCCCCAATCCCAACTGTTGCTACAACCCCATCGGCTTTAACTTCGGCGGATGCGGCGGTAACGGCTTCAACGCATAACGGAATAATTCTACTTTTCGCCCCGAGCGAAATGTTCTCACCAATGTGAGATACTGATAACAAGCGGTGGGGGCAATATCCCCACCGCAATTCTATTAAAAGAAAGGAAAAATAATATGGCAGCAGAATACTCATACACCGCTTTGCAAACTGTAGCGGAAGACGAAAACGTTTTGTTTTTCAACGGCTGTCGAGCTTGCAACAAAGGGAATATCACCCACAGAGAAGACTCCGGCATTTTCAGACTTAAAGGCGCGAGCAACGTTTGCAAGACAATCTATAAGGTTGAATTTAACGCAAACATCGCCGTTGCCACGGGCGGCACCGTAGGTCCCATTTCAGTCGCCCTTTCGGAAGATGGAGAAATCGTAGGCAACGCCGTGGCAGTTGTTACGCCTGCGGCAGTCGGCGACTTTTTCAACGTCTCCATCACTACGTTTGTTATCGTTCCTTGCAACTGCTGTGTTACTGTTGCGATCAGAAACAACAGCGACGGCACCGCTATCGATGTAACAAACGCAAACATCATTTTTGAAAGAGTAGCATAGGAGGTGCAGACATGGACGATTATATGTATGAACTAAAAGAAATGCTCTGCGATGAGTTAGAATCCATCGTAGAGAAAGGAGAACTCTCCATTTCTTCCCTCGATACTATTCACAAGATCACAGACACCATCAAGAACATCCACAAGATAGAAATGCTCGATGGCGAAAAAGGCTCTCGAGGATCTTATGGCGATGGCACGGGATATAGCGAGAGAAGACGGTATAGCCGTGACGATGGCAACAGCAATCACATGGACGGCTCCTATGACGAAGGAGGCGACAGTTACAGACGAGGAAGGAACCAAATGGGGCAATACACCTCAAGAGCATCTCGTGGCTATAGCCGCGAAGGTGGAAAAGAGAGAATGCTCAAGCAACTGCACTCGATGATGAACACCGCCGAAAGCGACAAGGAAAAAGAGAGCATCCAAAAGTGCATCAGGTCCATAGAAAACGCCTGATGCAGTAAACTGAATACTGCAGCCGCTCCCTATAAATGGGGGCGGTTGTTTTATGCCCCTCATACCCCTTATCGTACCCCTTATAGGATTGCACGTAATTTACACATTTTGCAAACTAATTCTTTTCTATGTCTCATTTGGTACAAAAAATATAACGCTTTTATACCGTTTTAACATATTTTACACTAATAAAGAAAGTTCGAATCCCTCTCTCTCCGCCAATAAACCACAAGATATAGTGTTGAAAACATCAATTAAGTCGGAGGCCAAGCGGTCTTAGGAAGACAAGTTA
>JAZNYU010000151.1:0-7809 GCA_045594605.1 Eubacteriales bacterium | reverse complement strand
CCAGTTCAAGGCTGAATACAAGTCCAAGCTTGGTGAAGACTTCCCGAGCGATCCTAAGGTTCAGCTGATCGGTGCAGTTAAGGCTGTATTCCGTTCTTGGGATAACCCCCGTGCAAACGTTTACCGCCGCGACAACGACATCCCCTATTCTTGGGGTACTGCCGTTAACGTACAGGCAATGGCATTCGGTAACATGGGCGACAACTGCGGTACCGGCGTTGCATTTACCCGTGCCCCCGCAACCGGCGAAAAGAAGCTGATGGGTGAGTTCCTGACCAACGCACAAGGTGAAGACGTTGTTGCAGGCGTTCGTACTCCCATGCCCATCGCTGAAATGGCTAATAAATTCCCCGCAGCATTCGAGCAATTCAAGAATGTTTGCGAGATCCTTGAAAACCACTACCACGATATGCAGGATATGGAGTTCACCATTGAAAATGAAAAGCTCTATATGCTCCAAACCCGTAACGGTAAGAGAACCGCTCCCGCAGCTCTGCAGATCGCTGTTGATCTCGTAGCGGAAGGTCACAAGACCAAGGAAGAAGCAGTTCTGATGATCGATCCCCGTAACCTTGACACCCTCCTGCATCCCCAATTCGATGCAAAGGCTCTCAAGGCTGCAACTCCCATGGGCCGCCGTCTGGGCGCATCTCCCGGTGCTGCTTGCGGTCAAATCGTATTCTCCGCAGAGGATGCAGAGGCTTGGAAGAACGCCGGCAAGAAGGTCGTTCTCGTTCGTCTCGAGACCTCTCCCGAAGATATCACCGGTATGAAGGCAGCTCAGGGTATCCTGACTGTTCGCGGCGGTATGACCTCTCACGCAGCAGTTGTTGCTCGTGGTATGGGTAAGTGCTGCGTTTCCGGTTGCGGCGAAATCGCTATGGACGAAGAGAACAAGCAATTCACTCTGGCAGGCAAGACCTTCCACGAGGGTGACTGCATCTCCATCGACGGTTCCACCGGTAACATTTACGACGGTCTCATTCCCACCGTTGACGCTGAGATCTCCGGCAACTTCGGCACCATCATGGGCTGGGCTGACGAGTTCCGTACTCTGAAGGTTCGCACCAATGCCGACACTCCCGCAGATGCTAAGAAGGCTCGCGAGCTGGGCGCTGAGGGTATCGGTCTGTGCCGTACCGAGCATATGTTCTTCGAGGCAGACAGAATCGCTGCTTTCCGTGAGATGATCTGCTCCGACACCGCCGAAGAGAGAGAAGTAGCTCTCGCTAAGATCCTGCCTTACCAACAAGGTGACTTCGAGAAGCTCTACGAAGCACTCGAGGGCAACCCCGTTTGCATCCGTTTCCTCGATCCTCCGCTCCATGAGTTTGTTCCCACCACCGAGGAAGACATCGCAACTCTGGCTGCAGCTCAAGGCAAGAGCGTTGAAGCTATCAAGGCTATCATCGCATCCCTGCACGAGTTCAACCCCATGATGGGTCACCGTGGATGCCGTCTGGCAGTCACCTATCCCGAAATCGCAAAGATGCAGACCGCTGCAGTTATCCGTGCCGCTATCAACGTTCAAAAGAACCATCCCACCTGGAACGTTAAGCCCGAGATCATGATTCCTCTGGTAGGCGACGTTAAGGAGCTGAAGTACGTTAAGTCCGTTGTTGTTGAGACCGCTAACGCAGAGATCGCAGCTGCAGGCGCAAACCTCGAGTATGAGGTTGGTACCATGATCGAGATTCCTCGCGCATGCCTCACCGCTGACGATATCGCTGCTAACGCAGACTTCTTCTGCTTCGGTACAAACGACCTGACCCAGATGACCTACGGCTTCTCCCGTGATGACGCAGGCAAGTTCCTCTCTGCATACTACGATGCAAAGATCTTCGAAAACGATCCTTTCGCAAAGCTCGACCAAACCGGTGTTGGCAAGCTGATGAACATGGCAGTAACCCTTGGCCGTCCCGTAAATCCCAACCTGCACGTTGGTATCTGCGGTGAGCACGGTGGTGACCCCACGTCCGTAGAATTCTGCCACAGCATCGGCCTTGACTATGTATCTTGCTCTCCCTTCCGCGTACCGATCGCTCGCCTCGCTGCAGCTCAGGCCGCTATTAAGCAAAAGTAATACAAGGTCACAAGTTTGTGAAAAAATAAGTGTATTTTCTATCACCCCTGCGAGTCCGCAGGGGTGATTTTTTGTCTGCAAAAATTTTTCTTGCATTTTTGTCTGCTCTGTGGTATAATAAAGATACCAACAACAGGAGGAAAATTTTATGGGTATTTTTAAAAAGCTTCTCGTCTGGAAACCGAATAAAATTGAGAAAGCCCCCGAAAAAAAGGAAGAGTGTTGGTATAACAATGCTCACGAGCAGGGCGAAAACCGCAATGTGCCCCCTATGGATGCGGTAGGCGTAAATCAGTTTGAGTGCGGCCAAACAAAAAACAGTGCCAGCCATTAAAACGTAATTTTTCAAGAAAACCCCACAGCTTGTGAGGTTTTCTTTTTTTTTGCGTCAAATGCGCCGCCGGGAAAGGGAAGACCGCAATGCAAATCTCACCAAATTTAAAAAGACAAATTCGGTAATCTTCAACAAACTTTCCTTACATTATAATACACTTGTTGACAAAGTGTCTAATTTGTGGTATGATATAAGCACGGGTTGTCGTGCAATTTTCTTGTGCGGCACCCCAAAAACATCAAGGCAGAAATTTTTCTGCAAAGAAAAGGAGAAACACTATGAAATTCGTCAAAGTCATGTGTGTCATTCTGGTCATCCTTACGGTTCTTATGATCCCCGTAAACGTAGTTGTCAGAATGTTCGATAACACACTCTCCCTCCTCGTTCCCGGCAACACCTTCTGGAAGCTTGAGAACGCAGACGCAAACGCCATCTACTTTAAGGGCGATTACGAAAGCGAAGAAGCAAGACTGGCAGCAGGTACTGATCTTTGCTACCGTGTAGAGGCAGAAGGCGCAGCACTTCTTCTCAACAACGGTGCACTTCCCCTGGCACAGGGCGCAAAGGTAAGCACACTCTCCACCAACTCTATTTCTCTTACCTACGGCGGTACCGGTTCCGGTAACGTTGATGCTTCCAAGGCAGACAACCTCAAGGCAGCACTTGAAAAGTCCGGCTTTGCAGTAAACGCCACCCTTTGGGATTGGTACAACGGCAAGGATGCACAAAAGCTGATTGAAGCGATCGAAAAAGAAGCAGGCGCATCCGAGGGTGAAAGCGCAGTTCTGGCAGGCCAGGCTCCCATCACCGAAATCGACGTTGACAATTATCCTGAGGAAGTAAAGAACTCCATCGCCGAATACGGTGATGCCGTTATCATTACCTTCTCCCGCGTTGGCGGTGAGGGCTACGATTGCTCTTTCCCCGGCTATGAGGGACAGGCAAACGCACAAAACTACCTCGAACTCGACGAGCGCGAGAGAAAGCTCCTCGACTATGCAAACAACCTCAAAAAAGAGGGCAAGATCTCCAGCATCGTTGTTCTTATCAACACCTCCAACGCACTTGAGGTCGACTTCCTCAACGATTACGAGATCGACGCTTGCCTCTGGGTTGGCGGTCTCGGCATTGCAGGTACCAATGCGGTAACCGATATTCTTGCAGGTAAGGTGAACCCCTCCGGTAGCCTTGTAGACACCTACTGCTACGATAACTTCACCTCTCCCGCAATGCAAAACTTCATTGCACAAACCTACCAAGGCTTCAACGGCCAAATTCCCGAAAATGCTTCCACCTACATGATCTATCAGGAAGGCATTTACGTTGGCTACAAATACTACGAGACCCGCTATGCAGATGCCGTTATGGGCACCGGCAACGCAGGTGACTACGCAGCACAATACAACAAAGAGGTAGCATTCCCCTTCGGTTACGGTCTGTCCTACACCGAGTTCACCTACAGTGACCTCGCAGTAGAGAAGGGCGTCAACGAAAACGGCGAAGCTTGCTACAACGTAACCCTGACCGTTACCAACACCGGCGCGGTTGCAGGCAAAGAGACCGTACAGATCTATCTCTCCTCTCCTTACACCGATTACGATGTTGTTAACAAGATCGAAAAGGCAGCAGTTCAACTCATCGGCTTTGGCAAGACTAAAGTTCTGGAAGCAGGCGAATCCGAGACCGTTACCATCGTTGTTGACGAGCGCGATATGGCTGCTTACGACGCATTTGGCGCAGGCACCTACATTCTGGATGCAGGCACCTACTACCTCACCGCTGCAACCGACTCCCACAACGCTGTAAACAACGTTCTTGCAGCAAAGGGCTTTACCACCGCCAACGGTATGGATGCTGAAGGCAACGCAGCCCTCGTTTACAACTGGGATATGGACTTCGATAAGGAAACCTATTCCAAGTCTTTGAACGGCACCGAGATCAAGAACCAACTGCAGGATGCAGATCCCAACGTATACTTCGGCGAAGGCACCGTAACCTTCCTTTCCAGAAACGACTGGACCGGTACATGGCCCACCGAGAGCGTTAAGCTCAACCTCATCGACAGCATGGTAAAAGAGCTGACCGAAGGTCGCTGGGCTACCATGGGTGAGGACTACTTCACCGTTCCCGAGGAATGGAAGACGATGCCCGTGCTTGACGCAAAGAACGGCCTGACTCTGTACGATATGTTCGATATGGACGAGGACAACGACGGCGTTAAGGCAGCAAAGGATTATGACGATCCCGCATGGGATAAGCTCCTCCAAAACGTAACCATTGACGAACTGATCCAGATGGGCGACTGCTTCCACTGGAGACACCCCGTTCCCTCTGTAAACGCTCCCGGCTCCCGTGATGAAAACGGCCCTCAGGGTCTTACCGTTTCTCTCTTCGGCTCCGGTCTTGGAGCAGAAGCAACCGCTTTCACCTCTGAGGACGTTATGGCTGCAACCTTCAACCTTGACCTGATGTATGAGGTTGGCGTTATGATCGGTAACGACTGTGTTGACGCAAAGGTTTCCTGCCTCTACGGTCCCGGCGCAAACACCCACCGCACACCTTACGGCGGCCGTAACTTCGAGTACTACTCCGAGGATGGCTTCCTGGCAGGCGAGATGGGCGGCATCGAGGTTAAGGGCATTGGCTCCAAGGGCGTTGACGTTGTTATGAAGCATTTGGCTCTGAACGACTGCGAGCAAGACCGTCTCGGTCAGGCTGCATGGCTTACCGAGCAGGCTGCACGTGAGATCTACCTCAAGGCATTCCAAAAGGCACTTGAAGAAAACGACGGACTCGGCGGCGTTATGACCGCTTACACCCGTTGGGGCACCACTTGGTCCGGTATGCACCAGGGTCTTATGACCGGCATTCTCCGCGGCGAGTGGGGCAACAAGGCAATGAGCATCACCGATAACATTCTCGTTACCTACTGTAACGGTGCCGATGCGGTTCTTGCAGGCGGCGTTACTTGCTTCGATGCTATGCTTCCTTACGCAGTAAACGCACTCAAGGATGAAAAAGACGATCCCGTAGTTGTTAACGCAATGGTTGAGGCTATGCACCACAACCTCTACACCATCATCAACTCCGCAGCTATGAACGGCGTTGGTGCCGACACCACCGTTAAGGCAGTAACTCCCGGCATCATCAACACCATCACTCTGGCTACCGTTGTTATCGTTGTACTGATGGTACTGTTCTTCATCATCAAGGCAAAAATCAAGAAGAACAGAAAAGCAAAGCAATACTACTACTATTATTGATCCCGACGTTTGTCTGAAAAACGATATTAAACGAATTTAACAAGTCTCCCTGTCCGTGATAGGGCAGGGAGACACTTGTATTACAGGAGCTTTTATGAGAAGAGAGCAACTCATCAACAAAAATTGGCTTTTCCGTTACCACGACGGCAGCGAAAAAGCAATCGATATTCCGCACACGTGGAACAACATTGACGGTCAGGACGGCGGCGATGACTATTACCGCGGCACTTGCATCTACGAAAAAGATTTTATCGCTCCCGCGCTTGCAGACGATGAAAGACTGTATATCGAGTTTGCAGGCGTTAACGCATCGGCAAAGGTCATTCTCAACGGCAAGACCGTCATCACCCACGATGGCGGATACTCCACCTTCCGCGCAGATATTACCGACTATCTTGTGGCAGAGAACCATATGGTGGTAGAAGTGGATAACTCCAAAAATGACAGAGTCTATCCCCAAAAGGCAGACTTCACCTTTTACGGCGGCATCTACCGCGACGTAAAGCTGATCGTTGTCAACCAATACCACTTTGATATGGACCACTTTGGCGGCAAGGGACTTGCCGTTTGCCCTGAGGTTGGCGGCGAGGATGCTGCCGTTTGGGTCAGAAGCTGGCACAACGCCGAGGATGGCAAGGTGAGCATCGTCCTTAAGGATGCTGACGGCAAGATCGTTGGCACGGGTGACGATACCGACGAGACCATCGTGATCGAAAAGGTGCACCTCTGGCACGGCATCGAGGATCCTTATCTTTATACCTGTGAGGCAACTCTTTCGGTGAACGGGGAAGACGTTGACTTTGTCTCCTGCCGCTTTGGTGTGCGTTCCTTCCGTATCGATGCACAAAAGGGATTCTTTCTCAACGGCAAGGAATACCCTCTGCGCGGTGTTTGCCGCCATCAGGACTGGCGCGGTATCGGCAACGCGATCACAAAGGAGCATCACGATACCGATATGGCGATCATTCGTGAGGTAGGCGCCAATACCATCCGTCTGGCGCACTATCAGCACGATCAGTATTTCTACGATCTGTGCGACGAGTACGGCATGGTCGTTTGGGCGGAGATCCCCTATATCTCCGAGCATATGCCAAACGGACGCGAGAACACCGTCAGCCAGATGAAGGAGCTGATCGTTCAATGCTACAACCACCCCTCCATTTGCGTGTGGGGCATTTCCAACGAGATCACCATTTCCACCAAAAAGAGAGCAGATATGCTCGATAACCACAAAATGCTCAACGACCTGATCCACGAAATGGATCCCAGCCGCCCCACAACGCTTGCTTGCTATGCGATGTGCGCGCCCTTCGATTCCGTGGGACACCTGTCGGATGTTGTCAGCTGGAACCTCTATCTCGGCTGGTACACCCCCTTTATGTGGCTCAATAACCTGTGGGTAGACTACTTCCACAAGAGATACCCCAACCGTTGCCTCGGCTACTCCGAATACGGCTGCGAGTGTATGCCCAATCTGCATTCCTCTCATCCGCGCCGCGGCGACCAGAGCGAAGAATACCAATGCAAATACAACGAGTATATGCTCAAATTCTTCGATAAACGCCCCTTTATGTGGGCAACGCACCTTTGGAATATGTTCGACTTTGCCGCCGATGCAAGAAATCAGGGTGGCGAGCCCGGCATGAACCACAAGGGACTTGTCACTTTTGACAGACAAACGAAAAAGGATAGCTTCTACCTCTACAAGGCATGGTGGAGCCGTGAATCCTTCGTTTATATTACGGGCAGACGCTACGTGGACCGCCCAGAAACCAGAACCACCGTCAAGGTCTACTCCAACTGTCCCGAGGTCACCCTTTATCTCAACGGCAAAAAGTTCGCAACCAAAACGGGAGATAAGATCTTTACCTTCCGCATTCCTCTTACAGGAGAGGTAAAAATCAAGGCAGTTGCAGGGGAGCATAGCGACGAGATCGCGATCCGCCACGTAACGTCCCCCAACCTCAGCTACAAACTTGTGCATAAGCTTGCCGGCGGCGGCAACTGGACCTGATCGGCAAAAGGAGAATATGGTATGAATGAAACAAACGGCGTCAATCGCGCCAAATTTTATCAATTAGCACTGTTCCCAATGAACAACGGTGCAACAAACGTATATTTTGTTCTGA
>JAZNYU010000150.1:0-2856 GCA_045594605.1 Eubacteriales bacterium | reverse complement strand
TAATACCCATAATGCGGGCGGTGATACCCCCCACCAAATCCCCCCCCGCGGGACCCTCCCCCAAACCCGCCCCTGGAGCCTCCTCCAAACCCGCCGCCGCGAGAGCCGCCGCCAAATCCTCCACCACGGGAGCCGCCACCTGGTCCTGCCATAGTTGTTTCCTCACTTTCATGCAAATTGATGTTGATAGGCTTATTATACACTATTTTGTGAAAAAATGCAATAGAAAATGAAAAATGGGCTTAAAATCTCTTGTTTTTTAGAATAAGAATAGTTCTGCTTCTTGATTTTTGGCAAAATAATGACATTTTGCGACAAAAAAGCATATATTGGGAATAGTCCAACACATTCTGTTTGGACGAATACAATGCAAAAAGGAGTTACAAATGTATTTTGAAAACAACCGTCGCGCGGCCGAAAGCCGTGCCGACGCCGATTTTTTGCGCCGTATGCTGGGCGGTGAGCTGAATGGAAACAGGTGTAACCGTTCCCGCGATCGCGCCCCCGCAGAGACTCGCCAAGGCGTGGGAGAGTGCTGTGAGTGGTCACCGCAAGCCCGTCAGCCTCAGGCGCGTCAAGAGATGCCCGGTCGCCCCGAGAACGGCGGCTGCGGCTGTCAGAAGCCCTGCAACACGTCCTGCCCTGACGAGGTCCATGCGCCCTCTCTGGCAATGGTCTATTCCCCTCGTCAATGCTGGCGCAAACTGCTGGATCCTGCCGAAGGCTTGAAGCATGGCACCATCTTTGCAGAGCTCGTTCTGCCCTTTGAGGCAGTTCCCCAAAAAGGCGGAAAGGAGGGTTGCGCTCGCCGCCCCATGTGAGCGAGCCATACGCTATGAACCAACACAACCATTCCGATTGCTGTCGCGAGCGTGAAAAGCTGCGCGCCATCAACTTTGCCATCCAGGAGACAGTCCTCTATTTGGATGCGTATCCCTGCCACCCCGAGGCGCTCTGCTACTACCACGCCCTGATTGAAGAGCGCGAAAAGCTGCTTGCACGCTATCAAAAGAACTGCGGTCCCATGACAATGTACGGCAACGAGAGCCGTGACTCCTGGGATTGGGTAAAAGGTCCTTGGCCCTGGGAACCCGAAGCCAACTGAAAATAGGAGGAAAACTGACTTATGTGGACTTATGAGAAAACTTTGCAATACCCTGTAAAGATCAAGAACCCCAACCCCAAGCTCGCGAGCCTGATCGTTTCGCAGCTCGGCGGCCCCGACGGCGAGCTTGCCGCATCGATGCGTTATCTCAACCAGCGTTACGCTATGCCTTGGGGCGAGGTCACAGGGATACTGACCGATGTGGGCACAGAGGAGCTCGCGCACCTCGAGATGGTAGCCGCCATTCTCTATCAGCTGACGCGCAACGTATCGGAGGAAGAGATCTCCAAGACCCCCTTTGCACCCTACTTTGTCGACCACACCACCGGCATCTATCCCGTAGCGGCATCCGGCGTGCCCTTTGACATGAAATACGTCGGCATCAAGGGCGACGTCATCACAGACCTCAACGAGGACTTGGCAGCAGATGCTACCATCTCATAAGTGCAACAAAACGCAAAAAACACAATAAAAATTTATAAAACAAGAAAGGAAACCGGCAAGAATGTACTGTTTTCTCCAAGGATAAAAAACGATGCCCACGTGGAAGCATCGTTTTTTCTTATTGTTTTTTTAGACAATCGTCACTTAAACGCCGGCGCTTTGGTTTCGCCGGTTGCAAAAGTGTTCGGTCCGGGGTTCGACATAGAGAAATACATCTTTGCAGCCTTGGTCGTGCCGAAATCGCGGTTCGATCCCGTTTCCTGTACCTTATTAAAGGCATCACGGAACATCTGATTGTGCGCTTCCTCGCGGTTGAGAAGAAAATCAATGGTCTCTCTCACCTTCTTGTCCTCAATCTGACGGTAGAGATATTCGTAAACCACCTTGGCTCTCTGCTCGGACGCAATGTTGGAAAGTAAGTCAGCGCACAGGTCGCCCGTGACGGTCACGTAATCCGCCGTCCAAGAGTATCCCGAGGAATTGATGAGGCCGGGATTGAGCCCGAGCAGAACGTGGGTCTGCACCTCGCCCGCCTGCACCTTGGTTGCGTCCACGTCGTGGCCGTTGAGCAGATTGATGGTCTGTGCCACCATCTCCATGTGTCCAAGCTCCTCGGCGGCGATATCAAGGAATAAATCTTTGATTTCGGGATCCTTAATGCGAAAGCTTTGCGACATATACTGCATTGCCGCCTTCAGCTCGCCGTTCCCACCGCCAAGCTGCTCCTGAAGGAGAACCGCATACTGCGGATTCGGTCTTTCTACCTCTACGGGATGAAATAACTGTTTTTCGTGTTTGAACATAGATACCTCCGTTTTTTGTTTTCACCGTTAGTATTTCCCAAAACAGCGAAAAATATATTGCTGAAGGTATAAAATTATGTTCAAGAATAAAACGGAAAATGTGGTCCTCGACCTTGTTATTGCTTTGCCCCTGTTTTGCCCTTGGCTTTTGTCGCTTCAAAGCTCACGTTCACAAGGAATTGCACCAGCGCATCAGGCGCATCCGGCAAAAGCACCGAGATCCAATGCAGCTTGTTCATGTGGTATGCAGGATAAACGCCGTCCGTTGCGCCGAATGAGCCGAACATCTCTGTCGGCAGTTTTAAATTGACTACGTCGATGATCTCGTCGCTCTCAAATCCAAACTTGCGCCGCGGAACCTTCATCACAAGCGCATACCACTTGCGGTTATCTGCGTGTCTGAGTACCGCCGTCTCAAGATCATCATCAAACGGATAGTCCGGCGACGTACCGTATGTATTCAGACAGTATTCAAGAAATTGTTGTTTGGTCATCGATAACTCT
>JAZNYU010000149.1:0-7745 GCA_045594605.1 Eubacteriales bacterium | reverse complement strand
GGAAACTTTTTTCGCGAAAAAAGTTTCCCCGCGTCCATTCCACAAAAAATCAATCCATACTCTCAATAATCCAAGCTCCGCCGCGTTTGATCTCGATAAGGGCGCAGTTGCCCATAATCTCGTTTGAGACCGCCCACTGGTTGCGGCGCGAGATGCGACCGTTTTTGAGGGGGTATTTGCAGCCGTCGAGGGTAATGCCCTTGACGAGCGGATCGGCGGCGATAAGCGAGAAATAACGGTACTGCGAGCGCGGCAGGATAGTGCCGCCATTGCGAATAAAGCGCACGCGGTTTTTACCGTCGGTAAGGATGGCAAAGATGCGCCCCTCTTTGCGCTCCCACAAATCTTCGAGAATGGCGAGGGTGGAAAGCGTGTGGTCGATGCGGCCGCTCATTCCGCCAACGATGGTGATCTCTTCCGCTCCGCGTTCAATGGCAACCTTTACGGCAAGCTGCGTGTCGGTGTCGTCCTTCTCGCGAGGAACGCGCAGACACTCCACGCCGTCGGGGATGTTCTCCTCACCAAGGGTGTCAAAGTCGCCAAGGACAACGTCGGGCGTGATACCCAAGCGCTTGGCGGTGAGATACCCTGCATCGGCAGCGATAACAAGGTCGCCCTTCTCGGGCTTTTCGGTTAGGTATTCGTCAAACACGGTGCCGCCCGTGTAAATAAACGCTGTTTTTCGTTCCATATTGAACTCCTTTTGGGTTACAATTGCTTTTGGAAATCACCTCATCCGTCTCGCAAGCTCGACACCTTCCCTTCGAGGGGAAGGCTCTTTGCCACAAGCCCTTGAAACGGTCGATAAAAAACCGATCATGTTCTCTATAAATCAGGGGAAGAAGCGCGTGTCCTCTTCCCCGTGTTTTTATGCGTTGAGTTCTGCTTGCAGGTTGGCGAGAGCGACCTCTTTTTCCTCGCGCGTAGCAAGGTTTTTGAGACGGACTACACCGCGTGCGTACTCGTCACCGCCCATAATAACGGCGTGAGTATATTCCCCCTTGACGGCGTACTCAAGCTGCTTGCCGAACTTCTTTTGCCCCAAATACATCGAAGAAACGATGCCTGCATCGCGCAGATCCTCTACCAGCGAGGTGTATGCCTCGTAGGGGACGTCGTCAAAGCGCGTGACCAGCACCTTGACTGCCGAGCCAAAGCTTTCGGGAACGAGGTTGTGCGTTGTCAGGAAGTTCTCCAGCGTTACGTCACCCATGCCGTAGCCCACGCCCGAGATGCGCGCGTTCTTGACGAACAGGTCAACGAGATTGTCGTATCTGCCGCCGCCAAACATGGCGCGGTTGTTTTCGGGGGCGTTGTCGAACACCTCAAAAACGGTGCCCGTGTAATAATCCAAGCCGCGAATGATGCCGAAATCAAACATGCAGTATTTATCCAAGCCCATTTTGCGCAGTGCCGTAAACAGAGACAAAAGCTCCTGCGCGCCTTGCGACTCGGGGCAAAGTGCGGTGGCTTCTTCTACGCTCATTTCATACAGAGCATCGATCTTGGCGATCTGTTCGGCGGTCAGACCAAGGGCGGTAAGATCCTTTTCGTAGCTCTCGCGCGTGACCTTGTTTTTGCGGTCGATGACCTTGGAGACCTGACGGCTGCCCTCAGCATCCTTGCCCGTGATGGCGGTAACAACGTCATTGAAGAAACGGCGGTTGTTGATGCGCACGGTGAACATCTTTTCATCCGCGCCAAAAGCGCGCATAATGCGGATGGCGCTTGTGATGACCTCAAGGTCGGCTTCGTATGTGTTGCAGCCGAAGATATCGACGTTGATCTGCCAGAATTCGCGCAGGCGTCCTCTTTGGGGTGCTTCGTAGCGATACATATTGCCAATGGAGAACCACTTGAGCGGGAAGCTCATCTCCCCCATTTTTGCCGCGACCATACGGGCAACGGTGGGTGTCATTTCGGGACGGATCGCCAAACGGCGGTCGCCTCTGTCGGCAAAGTTGTAGGTCTGCTTGGTAGCGATCTCTTCGCCGCTCTTTGCAGCGTAGATGTCCAAGGATTCCAGCATAGGGCCGTTGTATTCGTCAAACGTTGCACTCTCAAGCTCTTTGCGGATGACGCCAAAGAACCAGTTGCGCAGCTTCATTTCCTGCGGATAAAAATCTCTTGTACCCTTGTAGGGTTGCATAGAAAGCTTTTCTGCCATATTGATAACCTCTTTTGTGTACTTCATTATCTTTTATTATATCAAATCCCCGACACGATTGCAAGAGGTTTTGGGAAAAAGTGTGCGGGTTTTTGGAGAGCAAATTATGCAATTGTAGGGACCGGCGTCCTCGACGGTCCGTTTTAACGGTAAAAACCAAACAAAACCACTGTATGTCATCCTGAGCGGAGAGCAAAGCTCAGGATGACAGGATAATTGTTTGTCAAGTTGGTTTCGCCAAAAATATATATTCCTTTTTTCCCATTGCCGAAAAATGGCGGCGAAAAGTTTGCCGCTTTCGATTTTTTTGCGCGGAACGGCTTGCAATCAGGCAGAAAATATGGTATAATACCATCACAACAAACTATGCACCATTAGCTCAGCTGGATAGAGCACAAGCCCCCGACGCTTGGTGTCGACGGTTCGAATCCGCCATGGTGTGCCAAAAAAAAGTCCAAGTCTTTTGACTTGGACTTTTTCTTATTGTTCGTTGTAATACGCCTCTAAAATTCTTGCGGCGGTAAGGGATGCAAGTCCGCCCGAGTAGCCTTTTTCAAGGACGACTGAGATGACGATGTCGGGGTTATCGTAGGGCGCTGCCGCAACAAAGAGTGCGTTATCGCACACGCCGCCCGTTTGCGCGGTACCCGTTTTGCCGCCAACCGTTACGGGAATGGTGCTCGAGTTGATCCAACGTCTGACCGATGCGGTTTCGGTGACTACCTTTTTCATACCCGCAAAAACAGTATTGAGAGTCCCCTCGGAGAGCTCAATGCGACCAAGGACGGTCTCTTCGGTTTGCCCATACACAAAGCTGGGTTCGCTGCTACCAAAGCGGTAGACGCTGTGGAGCAGGTGCGCTGTGTATCGCGTGCCGCCGTTGCAAAGGGTGCCAATGTAGCAAGCCATTTGCACGGGGGAGAGCTGATGGTCGGACTGCCCAATGGCTGCCTGCCAGGTCATGCCGGGCTGCCAGAGCTCCGGGCTTTGAATTTCACCGCGGTAGCTCGGTCCTGCCAAAATCCCCTTGGAGCCGCCAAGCTCCAAGCCTGTGGGTTGTCCAAGGCCGAACTGCGCGAGATATTTTTCCATTTTTTCGATGCCGAGGCGATGCCCGATCTCGCAGAAAAAGCTATTGCAGGAGTAGGCAATGGCATCAATGACGTTTACACTTCCCCAGTGGTTTTGCCCGTAGGTCGAGCAACCAACGGTGCTCTTGTATCTACCCGTGCAATCCACGTAAGAGGATTGCGCAATGACACCATCCATAAGTGCGATTGCCGCCATGCCGGGCTTGAGTGTAGAACCCGGGGCAAACGTTCCGTTGATCGCGCGGTTGAGGAGCGGTTGTGCGGGATCCTGCGCAAGCAGATTGTAGTCGGCGTTGTAGCTTGTCAGGTCATAGGTGGGATAGGATGCAATCGCCAGCACCTCAAAGGTGTTGGGGTCCATTGCCACCGCCGCACCCGACTGACATTCCGCGCCCGTCTCCACACCTGTGGATTGATTGATGATGTACTCTACGTTTTCTTTCAGTCCATCCTCTGCGGCAATCTGCAGATCGATGTCAATGGTCAGGTAAACGTCGTTGCCTGCTACGGCTTCGGTCAGGATCTCAACGTCCACAACGTTGCCGTTTTTGTCCTCTTTGATCTTCACCTTGCCATCGGTGCCGCGCAGATAGTCCTCAAACGCCGCCTCGCAGCCCGATTTGCCAACGATGGCGTTCATCTGGTAGCCAAGCTCGTTGTAGTATTCCCACTCGTTGGAGTAGATCGGCCCTACAAGACCGAGGATGTGCGACGCGTAGCCGGGATAGCAATATTCGCGCTCAACGTTGACGGTGAAGTTGACCGCTTTGATGTTTTGCTCCTTGATGTAGGTCATCAGCGACATATCCACGCCCTCGCAAAGGACGTACTCTCCCGAGGAGCGGAAGCGCGTGGCGTCCATATCGTAATACATACGAATGAGGGTATCAACGTCTTTGTCGCTGAAGCGGCGGTTGCCTTGGTTGTCGGTTTGCAAAAGATCGTAGGTGTCGGTATAATAGTCGCGCAGCTGCTTGGCGGTGGCTTCGGCTTTGAGACCGAGATCGCCCAGCACGCGCTTGAGACGGTAGGCGCGGATCGAGTCCCCGTTCAAGGTGTCGGCGCTGTAGGTGTAATTGGGATAGGTGCCGTCAAAGGGAAAATACTTTTGCTCCCTGACCCCTTCTCCGCCGCGCTTGGCAAGAGAGGATTGCATTTTAAGGCAGGCATCGTTTCGCTCCTGCACCGAAAGAGAGAAAAATTGCGCATGCGCGATGGAAAGATCGTAGCTATATCGGTTTGCCACGAGCTTGACGCCGTTGCGGTCATAGATCTCGCCGCGCACCGCTTGCACGGTGACCTCGCGCTCGGTGATGTCCGCCGTGTATTCGTTCTCACGTCCCGAGATCTGTATGAAGAACAGTCTGCCGAGATAAATGACGCAAACCAAGCAAAACAGTGCTACAACACCAAGGTAGCGCAACGTATGGTTGTAATTGCGGTTGTTCACGCGGACACCTCCTTTCAAAAAAAGTCGAAATGAAAAATCAGGTTATACCAAAAGACTGGAAAGCACCAAAAAGACGATCATTGCAACAAACACCCAAGTGCCCGGGTTGGCAATGATGACGTTTGACCACGCCTCGCGGGTGAGGGTGTATTCTCCTTGCCCAAGTGAGCGGCGGAAGCGGCGCAGATTGGCGATCAGGAAGATAACGCCAACAACGAGTGCAAAAATAACAAAGATACTGTACGCCATAAGCATTGCCTCGCCTACGGTATCGCCCTCGGCTGGGGTAAGGCTCTCGCCCATACGGCGAAGGAGCTCGGTCGTGTAAACGCCGCCGATCATATTAAAGGCAGAGTGGATGGAAATGGTATAGAGCACGCTGCCCGTGCGCACGTAGATGAAGCTGAGCAGAATGCCAACCGCGGTTGCATAAAAGAGCTGGCTGAGATTGCCGTGGATCAAGCCGAAGATCACGCCCGAGATGAGGATAGCGGGCAGGTCTCCGTAGCGGCGCAAACGGTCGATGACTGCCTTGCGGTAAAAGAGCTCCTCAAAAATGGGGGCGAGGATGCCCACAAAGAGGATGTTGATGCCAAGAGGGGTAACAACGGTCATTTGCTCCAGCTCATTCTCTACTTGTGCTCCTGTCAAAAAGGAGATCCAGGAGCTGATATATTGCCCCACAAAATTTGCGGCAAAGGAGATGGCAAAGCACAGGCAAAGAAAGCCTACCCACATCAAGGGATTCAGTTTTCTTTTTTGCGGTGCATATTTGGGAATGGTGCAAAGCAGCAAAAATGCCAAAGGCATACCAACAAAGTACATTGGCAGAGAGGAGACCGCCCACATATACCACTCGTTTTCGGCGACTTCAGGAAAGCTTTCCATAACGACTCCGTGAATGAGTATCTGCGCCACCGAGGTCAGAATAATGACCAGTACGGCGGCAAAGGCAATGATGCCGATATGCCAACGCACGCGGGAGAGCTTAAGGGGCGGCGTTGTGGGCGCGGTGTAGTAATCCTGATAGCTGTAATCCTGATAATTGTAATCTTGGTATTGGTTCATTTTAATCTCCATTCTGCCGCTCTGCGGCGGTATAAAACGATGGTGAAATTCCCGTGTCGCTTGCGACAAAAATGGGTTGGCTCCCATTTTTAGGGGATTTCGCGCGTGAAAGAGGTGCATTTCGGCTTTTCAATTACGAAACTTTCACGCTATCCTACTTGATAAAAACAAGGGCGGTGATGTGCTCGCCCTTGGTGTTGATGATCTACTTGACTTTATATTTGACAAACTCGGAGAAGTCTCCTGCGCTCTGCAACATTCTGCCAAGTCCGCGGCATACTGCCTCCATCGGCTTTTTGGCGATGATGACGCGAATGCCCGTGCGGTCGCTGATGGCGCGGTCGATACCCGGGAGGAGTGAACCGCCGCCAACAAGCACGATGCCAAAATCAAAGATGTCGGCGGAGAGCTCGGGGGGCGTTTCCTCGAGTGTCATTTTGACCATGGAAATGATCTCGGAGAGCGGCTCCTTGATCGCCTCGCGCACTTCCCCGCTCTTGACCTCAATGGTAACGGCAAGACCTGTGCGCAGATCTCTGCCACAGACCTCCATGCTGCCGCGGTCGATGTCGGCTACCGCCGTACCGATGCGCTTTTTGAGCACCTCGGCGGTGATGTCACCGATGAGGATGTTGCGCGTTTGTTTTAAGTAATTGACGATTGCGATATCCAATTCGTTGCCCGCAACGCGCAGGGAGTTGGACTGCACCACGCCGCCAAGACTGAGGATCGCCGTCTCCGAAACGCCACCGCCAAGGTCAACGACCATAGCACCTCTCGCTTTGGAGATCTGAATACCCGCACCGACTGCCGCCGCAATGGGTTGGTCGATCAGTCCCACGTTCTTCGCACCCGCCTCAAAGGTAGCATCCTCAACGGCGCGGCGTTCAACACCGGTCACTCCGTAAGGAATACACACAAGCGCTACGGGGCGGTTGAAAAAGGACGTCATATCCATTCTTTCAAAAAAGTCGTGCAGCATCAAAGAGGTGGTATGTAGGTCGGTGATAACACCGTCCTTAAGGGGGCGAAGCGCGAGAATGTTGCCCGGCGTTTTGCCCACCATGCGCTTGGCAGTCGTGCCCGATGCGATGACCTCTTTGGTGGTACGGTCAAGAGAGACCACCGAGGGCGCGCGCAACACGATGCCCTTGTCTTTGAGATAGATCATTGTGTTTGATGTGCCAAGATCAATGCCGATCTGCTTTGCCAACGGTGCTCACCTCCTTAAAAAGTTTAGAATCTTAAATCTATTATATCACAAAGATTTGCGTTTGCCTACCCCTTACAGCAAATTTTCTTTGAAAATTTGTGCGTGCAGGCGGCACATACGGTGCACGGGGAGCCCGACCACGTTGAAATAGTCGCCCTTGATGCCCTCGATGTACGCCGATGCAAGCCCTTGAATGGCATACGCGCCTGCTTTGTCGTAAGGCTTTGCGGCTCTGACGTAGTTACAGATGGTCTCCTCGTCCATTTCGTCAAAGGTGACGGTGGTAACCTCGTGGCTCACGCCTTGCACGTCCTTGCCGATAAGACATATGCCGCTGACGACCTCGTGGTCTCTGCCCGAATAGAGGCGGAGCATTCTTTTTGCGTCCTCTTCGTCCACGGGCTTGCCTAAGATCTCGCCGTCGATGGCGACGATGGTATCCGAGGAAATGATGACCGTGTCGCTCAAATCGCGTCCCTCGGCAATCAGGGCATCGCGCACGGCAAGTCCTTTGCGGAGAGAAAGCTCCTCGACCAATTTGTAGGGATCGGTAATATCGCTGCTCTCATCGGCATGCGAGGTGATGACCACAAATTTGACGCCGAGCATTCCCAAGATCTCGCGACGTCTGGGAGACTTGGATGCCAGAATGTATTTCATAGTTTTACACAGAGGTGGCTCTGTTTCCTTTCAGATTTTTTCATCAGCCAACCCTTCCGTCTGCCTGCGGTAGCACGAGCTTGCGAGTGACGGAAG
>JAZNYU010000148.1:0-8268 GCA_045594605.1 Eubacteriales bacterium | reverse complement strand
TCAAAAGAAGTCCGCAGCGCGCCAACGGACGGTCGGCGCGAGGTGAAACCTCGCTTTTGCTGCCGCTATTTTGTAGGGGCCACCGAGACCCTACAAAATAAGAAAGTTGATTAGAAACAAGGATATATTATGAATATTGCAATCGAACAAGAATTTATAAAAAAATATATTGATAAAGGGTCTCAAGAGCGATTGCTTTTGGAATTGGGATCTGCAAAACGCCGCACCAAAGCGCTGTCTCGCTTTTCTCATAATGTAGAAGAAATTTTGAATAAAAACATTACCAAAAAAACAATCACGAATTTTAGTGACATCAAGGAAACAGACCAAACAATTTACGTAATATCGTGGGATAAAAACGACGGCACCCAAACATCTTTTGCGGATGCCATAAAATATTGTGAAGCCGCATATACATCGGTTATTTTGATTGGAGAAGCCTTTGCGTTGATCAAAGAAGAAACCGAGGGTGGAACACCCAAAATCTTTTATCTTAAAAACCACAAGGTGCAATAAAAACTCTGTATGTCATCCTGAGCGAAGAAAATCGCGAAGCGGTTTTCGTAGTCGAAATTTCACCGAGTGAAGAACGAGGTGAAATCAAGGAGCGGATGCGACGACGGGATCTCTTAACAAATTTGGGTGGCTTGCCATAACGAATGTAACACCCCTATAAAAAGCCACCAAGACTCGCTACGAGATCCCGCTGCGGCTTCCGCCTTGCGCTTTTGCGTCGTTGTTCACTCCGCAAAAGTTCGACTCCGCTCAGGATGACATATAGAGGCTTTGTTTGGTAATAATTGTTCTTGTGGCAGGGCATCAAGGATGTCTCCCTACAAACATATTTGTCTCGCCCTCGGTTTTGCTTCCAAAATTTGTAATTTTTTATAGGCTTCTAACAGACAAAATCCCTGATACCCCCTTGACAAAGGGGCTTTTTTTGTGTATAATAAATAAAGTATGATACACTCGGCAAGAGTTTGTTTTTTCATACTGTATATTAATCGAATAAGAAAAGGGAGGTGTAAGAATGGTACAATTATGGGTTCTGGTTGCCTCTGTTGCGGCTGCAATCGTCGTTGCCGGTGCTGTTGGCTGCGCAATCGGTTTCGCAATTCGTAAGAATTTTGGCGAAAAGAAGATCGGTTCTGCAGAACAAGAAGCTGCGCGCATCGTAGAGGAAGGCAAAAAGAACGCCGAGGCCAAAAAGAAAGAGCTTCTGCTTGAAGGTAAAGAAGAAGTGCTGCGCCTGCGTAATGAGACCGAGCGAGATCTCAAAGAGCGTCGCACCGAAATTTCCCGTCAAGAGCGCAGACTTGTGCAAAAGGAAGAAAATCTTGACAAGAAGACCGAAGCGTTGGAACGCAAAAACGAGCAACTGGACGAAAAGCTGAAGGCAAACGACATTGTGAAGGAACAGATCCGCATGGTTCTGACACAACACCTGACTCGTCTCGAAGAGATCTCCGGTTATACTGCCGAGGAGGCGAAAGCCGAGCTGATGCATCGCGTTGAATCCGAGGCAAAGCACGATATGGCACAAAAACTGGACGAGCTCGAGGCACAGTTCAAAGAGGAAGCCGAAAGCAAGGCACGCAATCTGTTGTCCCTGGCAATTCAAAGATGCGCTGCCGATCACGTAACCGAGGCTACCGTTTCCGCTGTGGCATTGCCCAACGAGGAAATGAAGGGCCGCATCATCGGTCGTGAAGGACGTAACATTCAAAAGCTGGAAACCCTCACGGGCGTCGAGCTCATTATCGACGATACCCCTGAGACCATTGCAATTTCGGGCTTTGACCCCGTCAGACGTGAAATTGCAAGACTGACACTTGAAAAGCTGATCTCCGACGGTAGAATCCACCCCGCCCGCATTGAAGAAACGGTTGAAAAATCCCGCAAGGAAGTTGAAAACGTTATCAAGCAGGCCGGTGAGCGTGCAACCTTTGAGGTTCACGTACACGGCATTCACCCCGAATTGATCAAACTGCTCGGTCGCTTGCGCTACCGCACAAGCTATGGGCAAAACGTACTGCAGCACTCCATCGAGGTGGCATGGCTGGCAGGTATTATGGCAGACGAGCTCGGAGTTGATGGCACAACCGCGCGCCGAGCAGGACTTCTCCATGATATCGGCAAGGCTTTCCCCCAGGATATGGAAGGTTCGCACGTAGAATTGGGTGTTAACGCACTCAAAAAGTATAAGGAGAGCCCCGAGGTTCTTCACGCAGTTGAGGCACACCACAATGACGTGGAGCCCCAAACCATTGTCGCAGTGCTCGTTCAGGCAGCAGACGCTGTTTCTGCAGCAAGACCCGGCGCGCGCCGCGAGGATATGGAAAACTACATTACACGCCTGCAAAAGCTCGAGGAAATCGCTGCAAGCTTCCAAGGCGTTGATAAAGCATTCGCCATTCAGGCAGGACGTGAGATCCGCGTTATGGTCAAGCCCGAACTCGTTAACGATGACGGCATGAAGCTCATCGCCCGCGAAATGGCAAAGAAGATTGAAGATGAAGTAAAATATCCCGGTCAGATCAAGCTGAATCTCATTCGCGAAACTCGGACCGTCGATTATGCAAAATAATTCTTCTCCGATCCAAAACGGATTTTATCATATATTCTAGTGTGATGAAAAAACAGCCTACCAAGGCTTCCGATAAATGCAAAACAAAAGGGAAAAACCACTCTCGGTTTTTCCCTTTTGTGTTTGTGATTTTTGGAGAGAATGCGAGGAAAACTTTTTTCGCAAGGAAAAGATCTCCCCCTCTTCTCTTCCATAATCCACACAAAAAAGGAGCCGACCTTGTGGTCGACTCCTATTTTGTAAGCGGTGTATAAATTACTTATACTTACGCTTTCTGGCTGCTTCAGACTTCTTCTTGCGCTTTACGCTCGGCTTCTCATAGTGTTCTCTCTTGCGAAGCTCGGTGAGGATGCCTGAACGGGCGGTTGCACGCTTAAAGCGACGAAGAGCGCTATCCAAAGATTCGCCTTCCTTAACTCTGATTTCTGCCATTTTCTTATCCCTCCCCTCAACCGGTTATACAAGATTTGTTCGCGTGGCAGTTGCCTGCGCGAAATATCCTTGAAAATTATACACGATTTTTGCCCGATTGTCAAGTCTTTTTTCAATTTTTTTGATTTTTATTTTTTATCCTCAAAAATCACGGGCGGACGGCGCAGCTGCTCGTCGGCGGCGATCGCCTTGGGCAGACATTTGGAATAAAGCGCCGCAACTGCGGTTTCAAGCTCGAACTGCCGCTCGGCTTCGGGCGTGTCGGGCAGATCGGTCTGACGAGTGACCACGCAAAGGTCACTTGTTTTGCGCGCCGATGCGAGAAAGGCTCTGCCGATCTCGTTTGCGCCCAGCAGGCGAACGTATGCCACGGGCTTGCGGAAATCCTCTTTTTTTGCGCGCAGAAGCGCGTACAGTACGCCGCGACGGATGCGTGCATCGGGATATTTTTTGGTGGCGCAAAGCTGCCAGAACTCCTCCAGCGTGGTGGCTCTGGTCGCCGCTTTGCAAATGCGCCCCGCAAGTCCGCCACAGAGTCCTGCATAGCCCTCCAGCTCCTTTTGCGGTGTCAGAGCAAGCGTTCCAAGCACCAAGGCTTCGGCGTTCTTAAGCGATGCGGGAGCGCGCTTGGCTCTTTCCTCGCGTCGCGAGACCTCGCCGCAAACCCCGGGAAGATACGGAAGCACTGCTTCGACCTCGTGCTCCTCCCACATATGTCGCAGGGCGGTGGCAGAGGGGTATTGCTCATCGGTGAGCTCATCCTCGGCGTAGCCGCTCCCCTGCCGCTTGACGGTAACAGGGCGAATGTTGGATTCCAAGGTGCGGATGGCGCGCAGATAAGAGATGGCAAGAATGTCGTTGGGTGCGCACGTAGCATCTACCCCCGACATTTCGGAAAGCAGATCAAAGTAGGCACTCGCCGTGCCGTCGCCACCCTCGGCACGCTTGATATACGCCTCGCGGAAGGCGGGGCTGCCGGCGGTTTCGGCAAGGCGCGAAAGGATGGACAGATCCCCCGTCTCCGAGCCAAACCAGATCTCATCCACGCCAAGGCGAGAGAGGATCTCTACACCTGCGCGGCCAAAGAATTCTGCACTCGATGCCGCGTACGGGAACGGCAGTTCAACCACCGCATCCGCTCCGCTTGAGATCAGGATCTCGGCTCTTGCGTGCGACGACAGTACCGCCGCCGCTCCGCGTTGCACAAAGTTGCCGCTCATTACACAGATCACGGCTTCTGCTCCGCTCTTGCGCGCACAGTCTATTAAATATTGATGCCCTCCGTGAAACGGGTTGCATTCGCAGATAATACCAATGGTTTTCATAGAAGTCCTTCTTTCTGTGGGGGAAACTTCTTGCAAAGAAGTTTTCCCCACACCCCTTTCAAGAAATCTCTAACAAAAGGTTTGTGGGTGTAAATTGATAGATACAGATGGACGGTCGACGCGCTCCATTCGTCGCGCTTTTGCTTTCGCGAGCGCGTGTGCACCACCAAGACCCTGGTCACTAAAAGAGTTGATTGGTGTTGGTGCGGACTACAAGTTTCTTATAACCCTGCACTCTGCACTCCCTAATTATACCACAAAAATATGCATTTGTCAAATCGCGCTTTGGAGGCACAAAAAAGTTTTCCACAATTTCCCCCGGATATGTGTAAAACTGTGGAAAACTCTGTGGATTATGCGGAAAACCCCTATTTTGCTACCATAATACGCCATTTTTCGTGCATTTGTACCGAAATCCGCTGTGGAAAACTTTTGCGCGGATTCTTTTCTTACAATCTTTTATAAAGGGTATTGATTTTTTGCAAAAAATCCGTTATAATGGTATCATAAAACGCATCAAGCGGATATCAAAACCGCAGAAGGGAGATTTCGCCCGTGAATGAGAACGAATTGAAAAATCTATTGAGAGAGGCAGTACGCGATGCCGACCTGCATCCGCACGAGATCCCGTCGATCGACCTCTACCTTGACCAGATCACCAGTCTTGCCGACGAAAAACGCAAGGAGGGCTCCCCTCGCTTTGCTGACCGCGCCTTGACCAAAACAATGATCAACAACTACTCCAAGGACGGTCTGCTTTCCCCCATCAAGGGCAAAAAATACAGCAAGGAGCAATTCTTGCAAATGCTCCTCGTTTACGAGATGAAAAACACGCTCTCGATTGGGGAGATCAAGCGCGTTTTGCAAAACGTTTACGCCCTGCCCGACTACGATGCGGCGGCTTTGGAGCGCATCTACACGCACTACCTCGCCCTCAAGGAGGACGAGCGCGCGGCGACTGTGGAAAGCGTTGCAGGGTTTGCAAATCAAAACGCATTAGACCTTGAGAGCGAAGAGGACTTTTTGGTGTTCCTTCTCTCGCTCTCGGCGATGTCATCCTACCTCAAGAACGCGGTGCAGATCCTGTTGGAGTCTCACTACCCCGATATGAACGAGGAAAAGACACGCGAAGAGCAGGAAAAGAAGGACGCAGCCAAGCGACAAAAGGCAGAGCAAAAAGCCGAAAAGAAAGCATCAAAAGCCAAAAAAGAGACAGTCGACAAGGCAGATGAGGGGGAGAACTGATGGATCTGCGTGAAATGAGCACCCCCGCTCTTGCCTATCTGGGTGACTGTGTGATCGAGCTTTGCGTGCGCGAATATCTGGTGGAGTCGGGGCTTTCGACCTCGCGAAACCTCAACCGTGAAGCCCTCAACTTTGTCCGCGCAACGGCGCAGGCAGAGGCGATGAAAAAGCTCTTTCCCCTGTTGACCGAGGAAGAAGAAGCCTTCTTTCGTCGCGGGCGCAACATCGGGCACACAAACGTCCCCAAAAATGCAACAGTCAGCGATTACCGCACCGCAACGGGCATGGAGGTCCTGTTTGGATATTTGCACGTTTCGGGGCAAAAAGAAAGAATAGATCAACTCTTCCGCGCGGCGTATTTGGACAGCGCGGACACAAGAAAGGAAAACGAAAATGAATAACCCGAAAATTAAAATTGTAGTAAAAGATTTTGGTACTATGACCGCAGAGCTCTACCCCGAAAAAGCACCCAAGACCGTTGAAAACTTTCTCGGACTTGTCAAAAGCGGTTTTTACACAGGGCTCATCTTCCACCGCGTCATCAGCGGCTTTATGATCCAAGGCGGCGGCTACAACGAGAGCTTTGGCGAGACCGATGCCCCTGCCATCAAGGGTGAGTTTGCCGCAAACGGCTTCCCTCAAAACGACCTCAAGCACACCCGTGGCGTGCTTTCGATGGCAAGAACCCAAAACCCTAACTCCGCATCCTCTCAATTCTTTATCATGCACCAAAACGCGCCTTATCTCGACCGTCAATACGCAGGCTTTGGCGCAGTCATTGAGGGCATTGAGGTGGTAGACAAGATCGCCGCCGTTCCCACAGGACGCATGGGCTGGTTTGACGACGTTCCCCGCGTTCCCGTTGTGATCGAAAAAATGGAAGTTGTTGAGGAATAATTTTTTCCATCTTCCAAAGGAAAGGAATTATTGATTATGAACATCAAACTGTTAAAGCTGTTGAATAAAAACGCGCGTACCGCTCCGGCTGATCTCGCTACCATGCTCGGCATCAGCGAGGAAGAGGTGGTCGCTCAAATTGCAGAAATGGAAAAAGAAGGTCTCATTCGCGGCTACAAGGCCGTTATCGACTGGGATCAGCTCGACAACACCTACGTTTCTGCCATCATCGAGCTCAAGGTCACGCCCAAGGCAGGCTTTGGCTTTGAGGATGTTGCCGCAAAGGTAATGAAATACCCCGAGGTCGAGTCGGTTTATCTGATGTCGGGCGTGTATGACCTGAACGTAGTCGTCAAGGGCAAATCTCTGCAGGACGTTGCCAACTTTGTTGCCAAGGAGCTCTCGGCTATGGAGTCGGTGACCTCGACCGCAACCCACTTTGTAATGCGCCGCTACAAGGAGCTGGATGTAGAATTGCTCGGCAGCGGCAAGGATGAAAGAGGGAGCTATTTGCTGTGATAGATTATCAAAAGCTACTCTCCCCTACCGTCGTGGGCATCAAGCCCTCGGGCATTCGTAAATTCTTTGACATTGCCGGCACAATGGATGACGTGATCTCCCTTGGTGTTGGCGAGCCTGATTTCCCCACCCCGTGGGAGATCCGCAAGGCGGGCATCCTCTCGCTTGAGAGTGGAAAGACCCGTTACACCTCCAACCGCGGCTTGGAAACACTGCGCGAGGAGATCGTCAGATACGTAAAAAGAAAATACGGTGTCACTTACGACGCAAAGAGTGAAATTCTGGTAACCGTTGGCGGCTCCGAGGCGATCGACGCCTGCATCCGCGCCATTGCTTCCCCCGGCGATGAAATCATCATCCCCCAACCGAGTTACGTTTGCTACGAGCCCATTGCCGCTTTGTGCGGCTGCAAGCCCGTCATTATTGAAACCAAAGCGGAAAACGCCTTTAAGATCACCCCCGAGGAGCTGCGCGCCGCCATTACGCCGCGCACAAAGGCACTCATTCTCCCCTACCCCTGCAACCCGACGGGTGCGATCATGGAGAGAGCCGACCTTGAGGCGATCGCCGCAGTCCTGCGTGACACAAACATCCTTGTCATCTCGGACGAGATCTATGCCGAGTTGACCTTTGGCGATGCTTCGCACGTATCCATCGCTTCGATCGACGGTATGCAAGAGCGCACCGTGCTCATCAACGGTTTTTCCAAGACCTTTTCGATGACGGGCTGGCGTCTCGGCTACGCCTGCGGTCCTGCGCCTGTGATGGAGCAGCTGACAAAGATCCACCAATTTGCCATTATGTGTGCGCCCACCACCTCGCAATACGCCGCCGTTGAGGCGCTGCGCAACGGTGACGAAGCCGTTGCCGCTATGCTTGAGGAATACGACATGCGCCGCCGCCTGATTGTGAACGGCTTTAACAAGCTGGGACTTGCTTGCCGCGAGCCCAAGGGCGCGTTCTACGCCTTCCCCTGCATCCGTTCTACGGGAATGTCCTCCGAGGAGTTCTGCGAGCGCCTGCTCTACTCCGAAAAAGTCGCCGTTGTTCCCGGCACCGCCTTTGGCGAGAGCGGCGAGGGCTTTATCCGCGCGTCCTATTGCTACTCTACCGAGCACATTCTGGAAGCGCTCCGCCGTATTGAAAGATTTTTGAATAGTTTATAGGAAATGTCTACGGGGAAACCTTTTTTGCAAAAAAGGTTTCCCCGTACCCAAGTCGGGGGCCAAGCGTCTTAGGAAGACAAGATAAGGTGACAAATCC
>JAZNYU010000147.1:0-2104 GCA_045594605.1 Eubacteriales bacterium | reverse complement strand
TTTAAAGATGTGATAGTCACTGCAGGAAACGAGAATACCCGTCTCGCGAATGCCAAGATCCTTTACAAGCTTGAAATCCTCGCGGCTTGCGCGGATCCATGTGGTGATCTCGGGGAATTTGAGGCCGAGATCCTGACATTGCTGCAGGGCTTCTCTATCTTTTTTGCTATATACGAAAAATTCAGTTTGACGAATGATACCGAACGGACCGCTCAGGCGAGACATCAGCTTGAACAGATCAACGATCTGCTTGACGGTGTAAGGCTCAACCGACTGTTGACCGTCGCGGAAGGAGGTATCTGTGATCCAGATATCCTGCGGCATACCGATGGGCACGCGACGGTGGTTAAACGGAATACGCGGCACGTCGGTGTAAGGATAGACCTCTCGGTAAAGATTGGGCTCTTTTACGTCCTGAAGCGAATATTTATAGGTGCTTTGCTCCAGCAAATTGGTTTTTGAGGAAATTTCTAACATCGTTTTTTCTCCTTTCGGATCTATTGTATACAATTATACAACAACTTCGTGTATTTGTCAATACATAATATAAAGGAAGTTTTTGCATTTATGCAATTTCTGCTTTTTTGTGCGCTTGACAATTTTCACACTTTCATTTTTGTGCAGAATAACAAAAAAGCACCGCTGCAGCAATGCAACGGTGCTTTTTCAGTTTATTCAATTGGTGGCGGCTCGGGCAAAGGTGCGCCCTCTCCGTCCCAGATCGGCAGATCTGAAGCCGGTGCAGGTGCTCGTCTTTCAAAATCAAAGACCGCTCTGCCATTTTCCAACTTGAGGGCGGCATCAAAGCTCTTTCCGCTCTTTTTAGAAATGAAGCCTTTGATTTCAGCTGTGCGCCCCGTTTCAATGAGCATTTTGAGGTTCGCCACCGAAATGGCACGTCCGCAAATGCTGATGTTGACCGAAAAACGGCATCCGTCCTTATACCCCGTGCAACCGTAAAAGGTGCGGAAGCGCTTGACATCCTTGCCGCAAAGCGGGCACTGTGCAACCACGTCGCCAAAGAATCCCGTTTCGGAATCGATTGCAAGGTTGGTCTCTTCTTTTTTAGAGAATACCTCGGCGATCTCCCCCTCTGCAAGCTTTACGCTCTCCTCAATCTCCATCGTGCCGCGATAGACCTTTTTGAGTGCTTGTCCCAGCTGCGAGGTCTTGTATTTATCCATATTAATCTTCATCTGCAAAAGCGACTCGATCAAAAATTCACCGCCGGGGAGAATGGTGTAGGTGTCCTTTTTGAGATCGATATAACCGCTCTTGCGCGCGTTATCAATAATACCCGTGCGAGTTGCCTCGGTGCCAAGCTCAAGACCTTCAAAAATTGCCTTGTAGTCTTCGTTGTCATCGACGTTCTCATTGCCAACTTCCCCTTCTGGTGTCTCTTTTGCGGCTTTTTTATCCTCTTTAAAGGGGTTTTTGAGGTAGTTGTTCAGGGTTTCAACCGTATAGTGCTTGGGCGGTGTGGTTTCCTTTTCAACGGGTTTGAAATCAATATTGACAACGTCACCCTTGTTCAGCGCCGGTAGGACCTTGTCCTTTTGCGTGTAGTCATCGTACTTTGTCCATCCGCGCTCGAGCATGACCATACCCTTGAGTGTGAAGCGCTCGAGAGTTCCCACGTCGATCGTGATCTCGGTGCGCGAAACGACGCAATCCTCGGCACAAAAAACGGCTACAAAACGGCGGAAGACGGTGGAATAGACCTGCATCTCCTTTTCGGTCAGCTGCGTTTTGTTGGGGATCTTGTAGGTTGGTGTGAGCGCCGAGTGAGACTCGATCTTGCTATCGTCAAAAATCGTCTTGGAGTCCTTAAAACGAACGGGATAGCCAAGCTTTGCGCATCCTGCAAGGATCTGGCGGATCTTGTCCTTCTCTGCAGTTGCCAAATACTCGGAGTTGGTACGCGGATAGGTCAGATAGCCTTTTTCGTAAAGACCTTGTACGATATCAAGGCTCTCTTGCATGGACATTTTGTACTTCTTACTCAAGGCATTTTGCAGCTTGGAAAGCGAGTAGAGCTTGCCTGCAAACAAGGTGTCCTTTTTGCTTTTGACATCATGAACGACCGCACCTGTTTGATTGTAGG
>JAZNYU010000146.1:0-7900 GCA_045594605.1 Eubacteriales bacterium | reverse complement strand
CGGATCGAAGAAACCAAAGAAAAATTGATAGACCTTGAGGCGCAAACAACGGCCCCCGATTTCTGGAACAACGCCGATCATTCTTCCAAGGTGCTCCAGGTGATTAAGCAGTCCCAGGACAAGGTGGCGGGCTACGAACGCCTGTGCGCCAGATTGGAGGACGCCATCGCATTGGCGGAAATGGCAATCGAGGAAAACGACGAATCCTTCGTGGAAGAAGTGGAGTCCGAGCTGGCTGCCATCGTGGCGGAGGAAGAACATCGCCGCATTGAGGTCCTGCTGTCGGGTGAATACGATAAGAGCAACGCCATCGTTTCCTTCCACCCCGGCGCGGGCGGAACCGAGGCACAGGATTGGGCGCAGATGCTTTACCGCATGATCACCCGTTGGGCGGAAAAGAGCGGTTTTCAGGTCAAGCTCACCGACTGGCTCGACGGTGACGGCGCAGGCATCAAGAGTGCCACGGTCATGATCAACGGCCTCAACGCTTACGGTTACCTGAAAAGCGAAAACGGTGTACACCGTTTGGTGCGCGTCTCCCCCTTTGACGCCAACGGGCGCAGACAGACCTCTTTTGCATCTATCGAGGTCATGCCCGAGTTTGAAAACCTTGATGCTGTTGTCATCCGCGAGGAAGACATTGAAGTAACCGCTCACCGCTCCAGCGGTGCGGGCGGTCAGCACATCAACAAGACCGATTCGGCTATCCGCATCGTTCACAAGCCCACGGGCATTGTTGTCGGTTGCCAGACCGAGCGCTCGCAGCTGCAAAACAAGGAAACCGCAATGCGTATGCTCAAATCCAAGCTCATGGAGATCAAAATCCAGGAGCGTCTTGACACCATTGAGGACATTCAGGGTGTAAAGAACAACATTGAGTGGGGCTCGCAGATCCGTTCTTACGTCTTTATGCCCTACACGCTTGTTACCGACAAGCGCACAGGCTTTGAGACTGGCAACATTCAAGCCGTTATGGACGGTGACATTGACGGATTTATCAACGCATATCTTAAACAAACCGCAGGAAAATAAAAAAAGGAGAACGACTATGAACCTCAATAAGATCATTTTTTCTCTGGCAAGTGTAACCGCCGTTGCCGCTTCGGCTATGGCTATGATCGACTATAAGCGCCGCGTTGACTGCAGACAGATTGCAGATCCCCCCGTGGGCAAATTGTTGTTTACCGTTGCCACTGCCTTTGGCGGCGTGTTCTTGGCAAACGTTGCAAATCAGCTTGACGAGACCAAGCATCCCGAGCGCGCCGAAGCTCTGCAAAAAGCAGACGATGCTCTGACCGCTCTTGTAGCTCCGAAGGAAGAGACTGAAAAGTAAAATTGAATTGTGGGGGAAACTTCTTGTAGGAGTTTCCCCTTCTTTTTTTAATGTTAAATATTGCTCTGAAAGAATCGTTAACAAAGTTCTATATGTAATTTAAACGCAAAAGAAGCATCTGCGCTTATCCGAGCCATTGAGTTACTTATTTCACGCGAACCTCAATGTATGGAAGCGAAGACACTTCTCGCAAGAGTTTATGACTGCCGGGAACGGCAGAGTTACAAAGCCAAGAAGAACGAGCAAGTTTCTTAACTTTGTTTCATCAGAGGGGACGGACTCCGTCCCCTCACACGCAACATTATACACCACGTTTCCCGGGATTGCAAGAGGTTACGAGCAATTTCGGAACTCCGCACAATTTTGGTATGTCACTAATGAAAAACAAAATTATGCAATATCAACAAAGGGAATCGAAACCGGACGAGAAGAAAACTCATAGGTTTTTCCAAGAGTTTTCTAAAAGGTATTGACTTTGGCTCTGCCTAATGCTATAATAAAACAGTAGCGCGGTGTTATTAACACCAAATGCGAGAAGGCAATGCTTCTTGTGGGCGCTACTTTTTCTTTTTTTGTAGAGTATCTCCAAGGCAAAGATTGCTTATCAAAATATTTCTTTTTGTCATGTCCAACACGCTTACCTATGTACATCGAATCTTCATCTAAATTTCTTGTTCGAATGACGTTATAATTTATTTTTTCTACGGGTTTTCTAAAAAGTATTGACTTTTGAATAAAAAACAAATATAATAATAGCGAGAAGTGAAGTAGCTGTTAAGTCAGCACCTCGGTGGGGATACCCTACGAAATTCACTTCTTTTTTTGTTTCTTTTTTTCATACCACATCGGTGGTTTACGATTCATTGACTTCTTATATTGCTTTTTTCGATGTCGAACAATAGCCAAATCTTCCCGAGCAAAGCTCAACCCATCTATTTTATCAGAATAATATGTTCTTTTCTTTGGCAGAAGAATAATGTGTTAAGCCAAGTGATTTGTACTTGTTTCCTTTTTCCCCATAACGTCGGGAACGGTCTTTCCTTGTGATGAGTCGCCACTTTTCCTTTTTCACCTCTCCGTTCATTCTGCCGTTCTGAATCTCGAGCTTAAGAGTTTGAATACCAAACAGACCGTTTACCATGTCATAATAATTATTTATCATAGCCTTTTCCAAAAAACGCAATAAAATATTGACTTTTCATTTCTTTTATGATATAATAAGATGTTAAATTATGCGCTATTGAGACTTTTTGGAAAGGAGGGATGAAAATGGTAAAGATTTTGGCGGTTTTGCCACGCAGTATTGCCGCAAAAGCCGGCATCCACGGCGGTGATGTGCTTGTCTCCATCAATCAAAATGAAATACGCGACGTGCTCGATTACCGTTTTTATCTCACCGATACAAACGTTTCCCTCACGCTCTCGCGCGGCGGTGCGGAATACACCGTACACATCAACAAGGGCGAGTATGATGACGTCGGCTTGGAGTTCGAAACGCCCTTGATGGACAAAAAACACACCTGCCAAAACGGTTGCGTGTTCTGCTTTATTGATCAGTTGCCGCCCGGCATGCGCGAGTCTCTTTATTTTAAGGATGATGACGACCGCCTCTCCTTTTTGCATGGCAACTACGTTACCCTGACAAACCTCAAGGACGCCGACATTGACCGCATCATCAAAATGCACATCTCCCCCGTGAACGTGTCTGTTCACACCACCAATCCCGAGTTGCGTGTGAAGATGATGAAAAACAAGCACGCAGGCGAGGTGCTCTCCTACCTTGGTCGCATGGCAGATGCAGGCATTGCACTCTGCACGCAGATCGTGCTTTGCAAGGGGCTCAACGACGGTGCCGAGCTCGACCGCACGATGCACGATCTTATCAAATATCATCCGTCTTTGCGCTCTTGCGCAATTGTTCCTGTGGGATTGACCAAATACCGCGAAAAGCTCTATCCTCTGGAGGCATTCTCCCCCGAGGAGTGTGCTGCGGTGATCGAGCAGGTCGACGCCTTTGGCGAGGAATGCCTGCAAAAGTTTGGCACACGCATTTTTTACTGCTCGGATGAGTTTTACGTGCGCGCAGGGCTTCCCCTGCCCTCCGAGGAATATTACGAGGATTACTCCCAGATCGAGAACGGCGTTGGCATGCTGACCTCGATGAAATCGGAGTTTGATTTTGAATTGGATTATCTCGACGAGCTTCTTGATGGCTTCCGCGCTCCGCGCACCGTATCGGTTGCAACGGGCATGGCGGCACACGAGCACATCTTGTCTTTGGCAAACGAGCTGATGGCGCGCGTGGATGGGCTGACGGTAAAGGTCTACCCCATCGTCAACAACTTTTTCGGTCCCAGTGTAACCGTTGCGGGGTTACTCACCGGCACTGACGTGGTCGAGCAGCTTTCGGGCAAGGATTTGGGCGACGAGCTTCTCTTCCCCGCGGTGATGCTGCGCGCAGATGGCGACGTCTTTTTGGACGACATGACGCCTGCCGAGCTTTCGGAGCGTCTTGGCGTGCCCGTTTGCCCCTCGGAGAATGACGGCGCAAAATTGATCGCCGCTCTGCTCGGGATTGGCGAATGACGGACAGAAAAAGCGGACAAACTGTTTTTTAGTGGAAAGGACATAGATTTATGGCAAAACCGATTATTGCGATTGTCGGACGTCCCAACGTTGGCAAAAGCACTCTATTTAATAAACTCATCGGCGAGCGTCGCTCCATCGTGGAGGACACCCCCGGTGTAACGCGCGACCGCATTTACGGCGAGACCGAATGGCGCGGCAAGCGCATGATTTTGATCGACACGGGCGGAATTGAGCCCAAGACCGACAACCTGATACTCAAGCAGATGCGTCAGCAGGCGCAAATGGCGATCGACACCGCCGACGTCATCATCTTTATGTGTGACGTTCGCACGGGACTGACCGCCAACGACCGCGACATTGCAGTCATGCTGAAAAAGAGCGGCAAGCCTATTGTTCCCTGCATCAACAAATGCGATAGCATCGGCGCTCCCCCTATGGAGTTTTACGAGTTCTACGAGCTTGGCTTTGACGAGGATCCCATCAGTGTTTCCTCCATTCACGGCAGCGGCTCGGGTGATCTTCTCGACGCTTGCCTGCGCTATCTTGACGACTGGCAGGACACGATGGAAGAGGACGACAGCATTAAGGTTGCCGTTATCGGCAAGCCGAACGCGGGCAAATCCTCTATCATCAACCGTCTCATTGGCGAGGACCGTCTGATCGTTTCGGATATGGCGGGCACTACGCGCGATGCGGTTGACACGCAGCTGGAAAACGAATACGGCAAGTTTACCTTTATTGACACCGCCGGTATTCGCCGTCAATCCAAAATTGACGATAAGATCGAGCACTTCAGCGTTTTGCGCGCACACATGGCGGTAGAACGCGCACAGGTTTGTCTTTTGATGATCGATGCTTCAACCGGCATTACCGATCAGGACACCAAAATTGCAGGCATTGCACACGAGGCAGGCAAAGCGGTCATTATTGTTGTGAACAAGTGGGATCTGATCGAAAAGGACAACTCCACAGTCAACGAGTTTACCAACAAGATCCGCACCGAGCTGGCATATATGCCCTACGCACCCATCCTCTATATTTCGGCAAAGACCGGTCAGCGCGTAACAAATCTGTTTGAGCGCATCGTTTACGTTTACGGTCAATCGGTTATGCGCGTGACGACGGGTATGCTCAACGACGTGCTGGGTGATGCGATGATCCGCGTTCAGCCTCCGTCCGACAAGGGACGCCGTCTCAAGATCTACTACATGACGCAGATCGCGACCGCTCCCCCCACCTTTGTCATCTTTTGTAACAATATTCAGCTCTTCCACTTCTCCTATCAGCGCTATATTGAGAACTGCCTGCGCGAGACCTTTGGTTTTATGGGCACGCCCATCAAGCTCATCATTCGCATGAAGGGCGACGAGGCGGATAAGTAAAGAGCATTGGCGCTTTTGCGCTTGTGAGGTAACTTTATGTTTGTTGATAACGTTAAAATTTATATCAAGGCCGGTGACGGCGGCAACGGTGCCGTCTCTTTTCGCCGCGAAAAATACGTAGCGGCGGGCGGTCCCGACGGCGGCGACGGCGGACACGGCGGCAACGTGGTCTTTCGCGTTGACGAGGGTACCAACACCCTGCTCGCCTTTCGTTACAAGCACAAGTTTGTAGCGGCGCGCGGCGGTGACGGCAAGGGCGGCAAGTTCCATGGAGCGACCGCCGAGGATCTTGTGATCATGGTCCCCCCCGGAACGCTCATCCGCGATGCGGAGTCGGGCAAGGTCATTCACGATATGTCCGAGAATGACGGTGCCGACTTTATCGCTTGCCGCGGTGGCCGCGGCGGTTGGGGCAACCGTCACTTTGCAACCCCCACGCGTCAGGTTCCCATGTTTGCCAAAAACGGTACCGAGGGACAGGAGCGCGAGGTCATTCTGGAACTGAAAATGATTGCCGATGTGGGACTCATTGGTTACCCCAGCGTTGGTAAATCCTCTATCCTTGCGCGCATTTCTGCGGCAAAGCCGAAGATCGCGGACTATCACTTCACTACCCTCTCCCCCAATCTTGGCGTGGTACGCACGGGCGGTGAGAGCGGATTTGTGGCTGCCGACATTCCCGGTTTGATAGAGGGTGCAGCTGACGGTGCAGGTCTCGGTCACGCATTTTTGCGTCACGTTGACCGCTGCAGACTGCTCCTTCACGTGGTGGATATCTCCTGCTTTGAGGGCAGAGACCCCGTCGAGGACGTCAAGCAGATCAACTACGAGCTGGCACGCTACAGCCCCGAATTGGCAGAGCGTCCGCAAATCATTGTGGCAAACAAGTGCGACTCGCTTGACCGCGAGGTGGTTGACGTGGATGCGTTTGAAGCCTTTATCCGTGAGAACGGCTGGGAGCTTTTCTACATCTCGGCAGTAACCGGCGAGGGCGTGGATGCGCTCATTCGTCGCGTAGCGGTTCGTCTTGAGGAGCTGCCCCCCATTAAGGTCTACGAGCAAGAATACACCCCTGAGGACGTGGTTGTTGGCGGTGAGCGCGAAACCCTCATTCGTCGTGAGAACGACACCTTCTACGTTGAGGGCGAGTGGATCAAAAACGTTATGGGGCAAATCAACTTCAGCAATTACGAGTCGCTCAACTACTTCCAAAAGGTGCTGCAAAACGGTGGCGTATTTGAAGCTTTGGAGAAGAAGGGCTGCCGCGACGGTCACACCGTGTCGATTTACGGCTTTGAGTTTGATTACGTAAAATAAGGAGAATACAATATGAACGTTTGGCACGATATCCCGCCCGCATACGTCAACCCCGACGATTTTGCGGCAATTATTGAGATCCCCAAGGGAAGCAAGTGCAAATACGAATTGGATAAGTCGACGGGGCTGCTCAAATTGGACCGTATTTTGTATACGTCCACGCACTACCCTGCCAACTACGGCTTTATTCCCCGTACCTATGCCGATGACGGCGACCCACTTGACGTGTTGGTGCTTTGCTCCGAGGCGATCTATCCCATGACTATGATGCGCGTGTATCCCATTGGCGTGATGCGTATGTTGGACGGCGGCAAGATGGACGACAAGATCATCGCGGTTCCCGTATCCGATCCCACTTATGCCGGCATTGACTCGATCGACAGTCTCCCCCCACACATCTTTGACGAGATGATGCACTTCTTTAGCGTTTACAAGCAGCTGGAGAACAAGGAGACGGCCGTCAAATCTCTCTTCGGTCGCAAAAAAGCCGAGGAAATTATCGCCGAGGCGATTGAATTTTACAAGGAAACATTTGAAAAAGAATAATAGAAAAGAAAAGCGCCTACGACAGTGTCGTAGGCTCTTTTTTCTTTTCCTTTTATTTAGTAATCTCGTATTGCTCCGCAGGATTTGCGGGGCTTTTTTGTTTGGCACAACATGGCACACATTGTCATCTTTTGGCACGAGAAGGCGCGGTAAAATGATGGCGTCACAAGGAAAAACCGAGTGAATGGAGGTGATGTACTTTGTATGGCAAAGAGATTGCCAAAAACGCTTGACACTTCCGCCCGTCAAAAACGCCTCTTGGCTCTCTTGGAAGAGTACGTGGGGGCTTGCCGTCCGCCGCCCGAAGCGGACACGAAGAAGGCAGGCGGAAAATTTGCAAATCTTGCAGGCTTTTGCCGCTTTCTCGGTTGCGGCATCTCCTACCTGCAAAAGCTATGCTCCGATGCTCCCCGTCTTTACGATCTCATTTGCACAACGCTTGAGGATGAGCTCCTGATCTCTTCTCCTTCCCCGTCGCTGCTTTCCTATTATCTCAAAAAGCGGTTGGGTTATGACGAGAAGGAAGAAGCCTCGAGCGCCTCTTGCGGCGAGATGCGGCTGGTGTTTGAGCATGACATTTTGGAGGACGGCGTGTGAGAGAACCGGAGGCGCTCTCCTTACATATCCGCGGCACGCCCAACAAGCGACAAAAGCTATTTTTTGCATCCCGTGCCCGTTACACCGCTTACGGCGGTGCACGCGGCGGCGGCAAGTCATGGGCTTTGCGGCGCAA
>JAZNYU010000145.1:0-1860 GCA_045594605.1 Eubacteriales bacterium | reverse complement strand
CAGGTCTTTCAAAAACTCTTCGGTTCTTGTCCATATGTCGCCGTTGGGACCGGGAGCATCGTTGCACTCCGTAAAGGGGTGCATAAAGCAGCAACGAATGGAGCAAAGACGCACGCAAACGTTGTGACGGGGCACGGTTTTAATAGGAGGCGCTTGGGTGTAGTTGTAAGCCAGCGTGTCAATAATCAGGTTGGGGTAGTCTGCCTCAAGCTCCTCGGCAATGCGGTTGACAAAACGGAGCATCAAACCGGAGGGGCTGCATTCCTCGGCGTCAACGGCTGCACACTTTTCACAGGTGCAGTACCCGTTGTCGTCGTTTTGAGAAATGGATACGATGTTGACGGTGGGATCCTCTTCCAGGATCGCGCGCACGTTCTTCAGGACTGTTTGATAGATCTCCTCGCTGGAAAGGCAAGGGTTGGGGTCTGCAGCGCCACCCGTTTCGCTCAATGCGCCAAGGGTGTGAACGAACAAGCCTCTGCCATAGGTCCACATGCCGCCGTATTTGCCGCTCAGGTCGGCGCTTGCCATGTTGATGCCGTTCTTAACGCACCAATCTGCCTCGTGTGTCATGCAGTTCCAGTTGGTGTTGCGGTATTCAAAATAAGGGGAGTAGGAGAGCATATTGCCCTCAAGCAAAACGATATCACCCTCGGGAATGACCTCAAGGTCCTTTGTAAAGTAGCGAACGCCTGCATATTGCTCCAAGAACTTGTAAACGCCATAGAGCACGCCGCGACCGTTGCCGCCGCGAATGGTCATAGAGGCTTCCTCACCCGCAAGCGTGACGTCAACCGAGAAGGAATCCTCATTAAGCGTCGGGTCAGTATAAAGGATGATGGGGAAGGCATTGGGCGCGATGGCAACACCCTTTTGGGTAAGGTATTTGGCAAGCTCCTCGCCTGCATAAATTTCGCTCTCGCTGTCTCCTGTGATGATCTCTGCGCGTTGGAGAACGTTATCGGACGTGATGTCGGGACCGTCGGGAACGTCGGGGCCGTCACTCGGAGAGGGGGTAGTCACCTCAGGGGTGGTCTCGGTGGGTGTGGTCGTCTTGGGCGGCGTGTTGTTGCAGCCCGACAGAAGGGTGGGGAGCAGCATTGCCGCGATCAAGAGCAAAATAAGCGGTTTCTTCATAAAAAATCTCCTATTTGATGGGCAAAAACAAAGTTCTTGCAACAGTAATTATATCATATCAAAAAAAGAGGACAAAAGCAAGACATAGCGGTATTTGTTTACAAAAAAGAAAAGAAATTGAAGCAAAAGAAAAAAGCAGACACACAAGATGCTCTTGCATATCTGCTTTTGGTTCAGGATCCTACTTCCAACCACTCGTCGGGAGGGCAATTGTATTGATAGCTTTCGGCAAACAGAACCTCGTAGACCCGATAGATCTCGTAAAAGAGATCGTAGGCATCACTTTCGTTTGTGGGGTGGAGCATTTGGCGGACGTAACGCCATTGCAGGCGGGAGCGTCGCACGTATTTTACGCGGTCGCCTGCCAGGCTCTCGGCGCTCTCCCACCAAGCCTCAAAATCGGCTTCATTTGCAAGGTAATCCTCTTTTGTGATCACGTCATAGGGGTGCGAGTAGATCACGAGGTGATTGCCCTGCGAGAGCTTTGCGGTCTTGTCAATGTAGTTGCGAATGCTCTGCCAGCCTTCGCCGTAGTAAGCCTCGAGGAACTCATCCATGTGTGCGTAGTATTCTTCCTCGCTCATGTAGGGGTTCCACATCAGCTGTGCCAAAAGATATACGCGCAATTCTCCAAACTGGCCTGAGTTGCTTTGGTAGTTACCCTGCGGAAACATGCCGCGCACGTTGTTTTCCACATAGTAGCGCATATTCTCGCGCAGCACG
>JAZNYU010000144.1:0-5249 GCA_045594605.1 Eubacteriales bacterium | reverse complement strand
CCCAACTATCCTTACATGCAAAACGACCGCTACGAGGGAATGCAGCAAAACCCCAATTATCCCTATACACAAAAGGTTCTGTACGAGGCAATGCAGCAGATCCCCAATTATCCTTACACGCAAAAGGATCTGTACGAGGGTATGCAACAGATCCCGAACTACCCCTACACCCAACAGGAACTGTATGAGGGTATGCAACAGATCCCCGATTATCCTTATACCGAAAAGGAGCTTCGGCGTCAGCGCCGCGCAGCGCGCCTCCGACTCTCCTTCTTCAGCGTCTTTCTGTGCATCGTCCTCTCTCTGACCGCGGGTTTCCTTGGCTCTCTGGGAGCATTGTGCATTGCCAATGCGCAAAAGGATAAACCCGAACAGACCACGCAAGACGTTTTGTGCGATGATCCCGAAAGCGAAATTTCGCGTCCGGAGCGCGATCCTTCCATCTACGGCTCCGCCGGTGAGGATGCGTATGCTGTTTCGGGTGTTGTAAACATGGTGCAGGATGCAGTCGTCGTTATCGACGTCATCATTCCCGGCACGTCTCCCCTCGGTCAACCCATTACTGCCAAAAGCGTTGGCAGCGGTGTTATCATCTCGAGTGAAGGGTATATCCTCACCTGCCACCACGTGGTTGACGGCGCAAGTGCGATCAACGTGACCCTGCGTAACAATAAGACCTATCAGGCAGCGCTTGTCGGCAGCGACGAGATCAGCGACTTGGCAGTGCTCAAGATATTTGCAGACGAACCTCTGACGCACGTTGTGCAAGGGCACAGTGCCGATCTGGTTGCAGGAGAGCAGGTGGTTGCCATCGGCAATCCCTTGGGGACTCTTGGGGGAACGGTAACGGTTGGTTACATCAGCGCAACCGAGCGCGAGATCGTTATGAGCGACGGCAGTAAAATGACCTTGATCCAAACCGACACCGCCATCAATTCGGGCAACTCGGGCGGCGGACTCTTCAATCTTGCAGGCGAGCTGATCGGCGTTGTCAACGCCAAGTATTCTGCCAGCGGTGTGGAGGGACTTGCATTCGCCATTCCCATCGACTCCGCCTATTCCGTTCAGCTTGATTTGATGCAATACGGATACGTGCGCGGTGTTATTGACCACGGTATGACGCTTTTGGATATCACAGAGGAAAACCTGTCGCAATATCACTACTTCTACGGTATTGATGAGATCGGTGTTTACGTGGTGGAATCCAAATATGCGACCGATCTTGAAAACAGCGACCGTATCATTTCTATCAACGGTACCGATGTTACCACAATTGCCGATGTCAAAAAGCTGCTTGCCGGCTGCAAGGTGGGGGATACCATCACGATCGTTGCCGATAGCAAGGGTGAGATCGTTGTATGCGACCTTGTTTTGCAGGAGTACGTTCCCGATCGCATCAAGGACGCTCTTCAATAAACATTCTTTGGAAAGGATAAGACTGCATGTATCACATTTTGGTTGTAGACGACGAATCGCGCATTCGCTCGATCATTCGCAAATATGCAGAGTTTGACGGTCACACCGTCACCGAGGCAGGCGACGGCATGGAGGCTGTTCTGCTTTGCCGCAAAAATGAATACGATCTGATTATTATGGACATTATGATGCCCGAGCTGGATGGCTTTTCGGCTTGCCGCGAGATCCGCAAAACTTCGCAAACGCCTATCATCATGCTCTCCGCGCGCGGCGAGGAGTATGACCGCATCAATGGATTTGAAGTAGGTATTGACGATTACGTCATCAAGCCGTTCTCCCCCAAGGAGCTGATACTGCGTATTGAGGCGATCATGAAGCGCGTCAAAACCACTTCTGCCGGCGAGACAGCAGCAGCCAAGCCCAACGTCATCATCGAGTTGGATAACGGCGGCCTGCGCGCCGACGTTACGGCACGTCTGGTCTTTATCGACGGTGAGCGCGTGGATATGTCGCCCAAGGAGTACGATCTGTTCTTCTATCTGCTCTCCAACCGCAATATTGCACTCTCGCGTGAGAAACTCCTTTGCGAGGTGTGGGGGTACGATTTTTACGGCGATGCCCGCACGTTGGATACACACATCAAGCTGTTGCGCAAAAGCCTTGGCAGATATAGTAACTACATCGTTACCTTGCGCGGTGTTGGATACCGCTTTGAGGAGTTATGAGAAAAATCAAGCAAAAAATAGCTCGTAAAGGGGTTAGTATCCGTTGGAAGCTGCTCCTTTACTTTGCCATTTTCGTAGCCGTAGCCGTGTTTGTCATGTGGGTGTTTCAGGTGTACCTGCTCAACAACTTTTATGAGTTGATCAAACGCCGTGAAATGGTGAACAGCGCAAACAGTATAGCTGCCTACGTTGAGGACGATACACTTGATCTGCACGCGTACGATCAGGCAATGAACGGCGTTATGGCGGTGGCGGTCTACCGAATGGATAGAGGAACGCAGCCTCAAAAGATCGTCAGTGTCGATGCCACAGGGCAAACGACGGGTATGTCGCTACCCGAGCAGCAGCTGGAAAAATACTACCAAAAGGCTGCGGAAAATAAAGGGAGCTACACAGGTAACTTTACCTTTGGCGGTGTCGAGGTTTCGGGCAGCGCTTTTCCCGTGTTCCAATTTAACCAAACCTCTTACCCTGGGGTAAGATTGATGCATATGCACCTTGTTCAGGGGGAGAGTGGCAGCGTCTACCTGATCATTCTCAACGCGGCACGTCAACCTCTTTCCACTACGGTGCAAATTCTGCAAACGCAGTTTTTCTGGATTTTGTCCATTCTGCTCGTTTGCGCCGCCATTATGGTATTTTACCTTTATCGCCATATTTCCGCGCCGCTTGTTAATATGAACGAGTCGGCAAAGCAGCTGGCGCACGGCAAATACGACGTCGTCTTCTCGGGCGAGGGCTACCGCGAAACGCGAGAGCTTGCAAGCACGCTGAACTATGCATCTCACGAGCTTTCCCGTCTTGACCGCCTGCAAAAGGAGCTCATTGCCAACATTTCGCACGACCTGCGCACACCGCTGACGATGGTCAAGGGATATAGCGAGGTCATGCGTGATATTCCCGGCGAAAACACCGCCGAAAATATTCAGGTCGTCATTGATGAGACCACGCGACTTTCCGAGCTTGTCAGCGATCTTTTGGACCTTTCCAAGATCCAGTCCGGCTCGCGCAAGGTGGTATTTGAGGAGTTCGACCTGACTGCCGCAGTCGAGGAGATCATGCGGCGTTACGATGCTTTTACGGCACATCAAGGCTACCACATTTCTTTTGTAGCCGACACACGTGTATCGGTTTTTGCAGACCGCGGTATGATCCTGCAGGTGTTGTATAACCTGATCAATAACGCCATAAACTACACGGGCGAGGACCTTACGGTCTCCGTTGCGCAATCCGTCAAAAACGGTCGCGTGCGCATCAGCGTCAGCGATACGGGGCAGGGAATTGCAGCAGAGGAGATCCCGCAGATCTGGGACCGTTACTACAAAGTGGATAAGGTTCACCGCCGTGCTATGATCGGCACAGGTCTTGGACTTTCCATCGTCAAGGGCGTGCTCGAGCTCCACAACGCGACCTATGGCGTTGAGAGCGAGGTGGGCAAGGGCTCCACGTTCTGGTTCGAGCTGGATATTCTCGAGCCTTTGCAAACCATGCGCGAAATGACACAACCATTGGAGGAATGACAGTGAAGAGTACGCATCTTGCTATGCTGTGCTGTCCCGTTTGTGCCGCCGCTATGCAGGCGGATGAGGCAGGCAAGACCTGCCGATGCACGGGAGCGCGGACGCACGCTTACGATTTTGCCCGTAGCGGATACCTCAATCTCACACGTCCGGGTGAGGGAGAGGGGGATCTGCGCGAGGCGATTCGGGCACGCACGCTCTTTTTGAATGCGGGATATTATGCGCCGCTTTCCAACGAAATCAACAACGTGTTGCAAGAACTCGGTGCCAAAACTGTCCTTGATGCAGGATGTGGCGAGGGGTATTACACCAACCGCATGGCAAAGGACCGCACCGTGCTTGGCGTGGATCTTTCCCGCGCAGGCATCGACGCCGCCGCAAAGCAAGCCAGGCAGAAGGGGAGCGATGCCGCCTTTGCAGTGGGGAGCATCTTCTCGCTTCCTGTCGCAGATGCGACCTGCGATGCTGTCACCAATCTCTTCGCGCCTTGTTGCGAGAGCGAATTCGCGCGCGTGCTGAAGGATGGCGGATATCTCATTCTCGTTGGTGCAGGCGAGCGCCACCTGATGGGATTGAAGCAAGCGCTTTATGAAAATCCTTACCTCAATCCCGGCAGAGCCGATCTCCCTACCAAAATGAAGGAGATCGATCGCCGCCGCTTGGCTTACACCGTTACCGTTGAGGGCAGAGAAGCCATCGACGCGCTCTTCTCTATGACGCCTTACTATTGGCGCACGTCCGAGGCGGACCGCGCAAAGCTGAATGACGTCCAAACATTGAAGACAGAGCTTGACTTCGACATTTTCATCTACCAAAAAGGAGACCACACATGAAGATTTCGGTTTGTATCCCGATGTATAACGAAAATCGCGTTATTGCAGCCACTGCAAAAACGCTTTCCGAATATATGCAAGCAAATTTTGAGGACTACGAGATCGTTTTTTGCAGCGACGGTAGCAAAGACGGCTGCGATGAGACCGTCCGTGCCTTAAATTTGCCAAACGTCCGCGTCATCGGTTACGAAAAGAACCAGGGCAAGGGCTGCGCCGTCCGCACCGCAATGCTTGCGGCAACAGGAGACGTGCGTATGTTCACCGATGCCGACCTCGCCTATGGCGTTGACGTCATCAAGCAGGTGGCAGATGCCTTTGAGGCAAATCCCGACGCCGACCTTGTCATTGGCTCTCGCAATCTCGATAAAGCGGGATATGCGGGCTACACGCTCCTGCGTAAGATCATGTCCAAGGTGTATATCAAGGTGCTCTGCATCGCAGGCGGATTTAAGCTTTCCGACTCGCAGTGCGGATGCAAAGCGTTCCGCGGCGAGGCGACCGAAAAGATCTTTTCGCGTTGCGAGGTCAATAGCTTTGCATTTGACTTTGAAGCCATCCTCTGGGCGGTCAAAATGAAGATGAAGATCGTTGAAATTCCCGTACACGTTATCAATCACGGCGAATCCAAGGTGCGCATCATCCGCGACACCCTCAAAATGCTGCGCGACTTGCGCAAGATGAAAAAACGCATCCGTAAAACGCCGGTGTAATTGCAAAACAAAAAACGGCAGAGAACAAAATCTCTGTCGTTTTTT
>JAZNYU010000143.1:0-6308 GCA_045594605.1 Eubacteriales bacterium | reverse complement strand
ATACGGCAAAACGCGTTCGCCCACCGACGGCATATTGCAAAGAAGGTACAATGCCGCCCAAATGCCAACCGCCAACGTGTTATACATTGCATGAGAAGCGATCTTTTTGAGCTCCACCTCCAAGGCAAGCACGCGAACGGCATAAAGCATTGCAAAGTGGAAGAACAGGGTTGCCGCAAAGCTCACCCACGAAACAACGGCAGTCATCACGTCGGCGGCGTGCCCTCCCCAGCCAAACCACGCACCTATGACGTCCTGCCACAGTCGGCAAAGCCCCAGGGCAAAAAGCGGGAGTGTGAGCCATTTTGCAGGCACAAAGGAGAGATTGAAGCGGCAAAGACCGCGCAATCCCAAAAACATCAAGAGGGAGCCGACAAGCCAAGCCAGCCAGGCAATGCCAACGACACCTGCTGTGATGGACAAAAAATAGGTAATGAGATACCCCAGTAGCAAATAACCGAATCCCATAGCGTCCTCGCTTATTCGCCCTTGGATGCTTGCGCACGCAGGCAGCAGTTCTTATACTTTTTGCCGCTGCCGCAGGGGCAAGGATCATTGCGCCCTACGCTATTGGCATCCTTAACAACGGTTTGCCCCGATGCCTTTTTGACAACGATCTTTTTTTGCTTTTGAGTGCCGCCAAAGCCTGCCGTAATGGGGTTGGCGACCTGCACACGCATAATGGGCTTGGGTTGCGGTACCACCGACAGAATGGCACGTGCCGTTCCCTGACGGATATCCTCGACCATTGCATCGAAGAGATCGGCGCCCTGAATACGGTACTCGGTAATGGGATCGCGCTGTGCGTAGGATTGCAGTCCTACGGTGCTCTTGAGGTCGTCCATCGTGTCAATGTGCTCCATCCAAGCCGTGTCGACGTTGCGCAACAGAATGGCGCGCTCGACCTCGCGGAAGGTCTCAGAGCCAAAGAGCTCTTCCTTTTCGGCATAGCGATCAAGTGCTCTCTTGGAAAGGTCTTCTTCAATATCCTCGCGCTTGACGTGCTTGAGCTCTTCCTCGTCAAAGCGGTAGTCATTCTCGGTCGTCAGCATGCCAAGGTAGTGTGCGCGCAAACCGTCAAAATCCCAATCCTCGCGTTCCTCACCGGGAAGGTAGGTTGCAACTGCTGCTTCGACAGAGCCTGTGAGCATTTTGATGATCGTTTCGGAAATATCCTCACCGTTCAGCACGTCGCCGCGTTGCTTATAGATGATGGTACGCTGTTGATTCATGACGTCGTCATACGCCAGAACGTACTTACGGCGCTTGAAGTTGTTATCCTCAATTCTCTTTTGCGCGCCCTCGATCGCACCCGAAAGGATCTTTGCATCGATAGGCATATCCTCGGGCATATTAAGTGCGGCTACGATTCCCTGAACGCGGTCGGTACCGAACAGGCGCATCAGGTCATCCTGCATGGAGAGGAAGAAACGGGATTCGCCGGGGTCTCCCTGACGTCCCGAACGGCCGCGCAGCTGGTTGTCGATGCGGCGGCTCTCGTGTCTTTCTGTACCCAAAATAAAGAGACCACCTGCGGCGCGTACACGCTCAGCTTCGGGTTCGATCTCTTTTTTGTATTTTTCAACCAGCTCGCGATAAATGCGTCTAGCTTCCATAATCTCTTCATCGTCAACGTCGGTAAAGCCCGCACAAGCCGCGATGGCGTGCTCGGAAATTTCCATGGCGCGCAGATCTGCCTTTGCCATAAACTCGGGGTTACCGCCAAGCAAAATGTCGGTGCCGCGGCCTGCCATGTTGGTGGAGATGGTAACGGCGCCCTCTTTGCCCGCTTGCGCAACGATCTGTGCCTCACGCTCGTGATACTTTGCGTTTAGCACGGTGTGCGGAATGCCCGCGCGCTTGAGGCGCAGAGAAAGCTCCTCGGATTTATCGATAGAGACCGTACCGACAAGCACGGGTTGTCCCTTTTCGTGACAAGCGCGTACCTGATCGACAATAGCCTTGTATTTGCCCTCAACGGTGCGGAAAACAGCATCGTTGTGATCGATGCGGATCATGGGCATATTGGTGGGGATCTCCACAACGTCAAGAGAATAGATCTCGCGGAATTCGTTTTCCTCCGTCAGTGCCGTACCCGTCATACCCGAGAGCTTGCGGTACATACGGAAATAGTTTTGGAAGGTGATGGTTGCAAGCGTTTTGTTCTCTTTTTCGATCTGGACGCCTTCCTTGGCTTCAATGGCTTGGTGCAAGCCGTCGGAATAGCGACGACCGGGCATCAGACGTCCCGTAAAGGTATCAACGATCATAACGCCGTGCTCGTTGACAACGTAGTCAACGTCGCGGTGCATGCATCCGTGTGCGCGGATGGCTTGTTGAACGTGGTGAGAAAGCGTTGCATTCTCGGCATCGTTGAAATTTTCAACGCCAAAGAATTCCTCTGCCTTTTTGGCACCCTTTGCGGTCAGGACGGCATTGTTTGCCTTTTCGTGCACGATGTAGTCGGCATCGATATTGTCCTGATCCTCTTTGGCATCCATCTCCTTGACAATGTGCTTGCGCATGGTGCGCACCAAGCGGTCGGCTCTCTCATAAAGGTCGGTAGCCGTCTCGCCCATGCCCGAAATGATGAGAGGGGTTCTTGCCTCGTCAACCAGAATGGAGTCCACCTCGTCCACAATGGCAAAATCGTGGCCGCGCTGAACCATTTGCTGCTTGTAGATGACCATGTTGTCACGCAGATAGTCAAAACCGAACTCGTTGTTGGTGCCGTAGGTGATGTCGGCAGCGTAAGCGGCTTGCTTTTCCTCAGAGCTTTGACCTTGAACGATAAGGCCTGTGGTCATGCCCATAAACTCGTAAACGCGTCCCATTTCGTCGGCGCCTACGCGCGCCAGATAGTCGTTGACCGTGACGATGTGAACGCCCTTGCCTTGCAGCGCGTTGAGGTATGCAGGGAGCGTTGCAACAAGCGTTTTACCCTCACCGGTTTTCATTTCTGCGATACGACCTTGATGAAGTACAATACCGCCCAGCACCTGCACGCGGAAGGGGCGTTTGCCAAGCACGCGGTCATCTGCCTCGCGAATAGCGGCAAAAGCCTCGGGCAAAATATCGTCCAAGGTCTCGCCTGCGGCAAGGCGTTCTTTGAATTTGGGAGTCATTGCCTGCAATTCGGCGTTGCTCATTGCGCGATACTTGTCGGCAAGCGCATCTACCTGGTCGGCAATCGACTTGAGCTTTTTGAGTTGGCGTTGGCTGTAAGTGCCAAAAATTTTGGTTACAAGTGACATAGTTGAGTGTCCTTTCCTGCCGCGCCTTGTGCGCGCGACACGCGGGTATAAAATACAGTTAAAATTATTATACTACATTTTTGTGGGGAAATATATTATGATATTGTAAATTTTGAAAAAATCGCTTGCAGATTGCAAAAAAATATGCTATGATGTAAAAAAAGAAACTCGCGAAAGGCTCTGTTATGGCAAAGATCAACATTGTACTCCACGAACCCGAAATTCCGCAAAACACGGGCAATATTGCGCGCACCTGCGCGGCTACGGGTGCGGCTCTGCACCTCATTCGCCCCTTGGGCTTTGCAATTGACGACCGCAAGCTCAAGCGCGCGGGGCTGGATTATTGGCATCAGCTCGACATCACCTACTATGATGGGCTGGAGGATTTCTATGCCAAAAATCCCGGGGCGGAAGTCTATTATTTCAGCACGAAAGCGCCGCATCTGTATACGGAAATCGAATATCCCAACCCCGTTTTTATTATGTTTGGCAAAGAGACAAAGGGGCTGCCCGAGGAGCTGCTTCACAGTAACCCCGACCGCTGCGTGCGTCTGCCGATGCGAGAGGGACTCCGCTCGCTCAATCTCTCCAACTCGGTTGCAATTGCCGTTTATGAAATTTTGCGCCAAGGAAGCTTTGCCGACCTGAAAACCGCGGGTGAGTTGACACAGTTTAGCTGGGAGGATTGACCATGAACGATAAAACAGTTCTTGTCGCTATGAGTGGCGGCGTGGATAGCAGCGTTTGCGCGCTCCTGCTGCGCGATGCGGGCTACGATTGCCGCGGCGTGATGATGCGCCTCTTTTCCCCCACCGATATTCTTTCCAATGCTCCCTGCGCCGACAAAAACGCCGAAGCAGATGCCGCACGCGTGGCAGAGGCACTTGGTTTCCCCTTTTCGGTTCACGATTTTTCGGGAGAATTTCGCCGTGAGGTGATCGATTATTTCATTCGCACCTACGAAAATGGAGGCACGCCCAACCCCTGCGTGCAGTGCAACAAGACCATGAAATTTGGGCGTCTTGCCGAGCTCGCTCGCGCCGAGGGGCTTGCCAAAATTGCCACGGGGCACTACGCACGCATCACTCGCGATGCCAATGGCAGAAGTCTTTTGAAGTGTGCCACCGACAGATCCAAAGATCAGACCTACGTGCTCTGGCAGCTCTCACAGGAGCAGCTCTCTCGCACACTCCTGCCTCTTGGTGAACTGACCAAAGCTGAGGTGAGAGAGATTGCCGAGGCGAACGGTCTTTGCAACGCACATCGCAAAGACAGTCAGGACATTTGCTTTATTCCCGACGGCGATTATGCCGCTTTTATTGAGCACGTCACGCAAAAAAAACCCACCGCGGGCAACTTTATCGACCTTGACGGGCGCGTGCTCGGACGTCACCAAGGAGCTATCCGTTACACAGTCGGGCAACGCAAGGGACTTGGCATTGCGCTCGGTGCTCCCGCTTACGTTTGCGCCAAGGATATGAAAAAGAACACCGTAACGCTCGGCAAAAATGAGGATCTCTTCCGCGATACGCTCATCGCTCACGAGATCAACCTCATTGCCACCGACCGCCTCTCTGCCCCCATTCGTGCCGAGGCAAAGATCCGCTATTCCGCGCAGCCTGCTCCCTGCACCGTGGAACAGACCGATACCGATACCCTCACCGTCCGCTTTGATGCACCTCAACGTGCCATCACCTCAGGACAGTCCCTCGTCCTCTACGACGGCGACACCGTCATTGGCGGCGGGATTATTGAATAATGGTTTTGTGGGGGAACCCTTTTTGAGAAAAGGGTTCCCCCACACCCCTTCCCAAAAACTTTCGCACAAATATAACCAAATAGATTTTCAACTCCTCCTATGGACAGTCGGCACGAGATGAAACCTCGCTTTTGCTTTCGCAAGTTCGCAGGCACCACCGAGACCCTGCTTGCTAGGAGAGTCGTTTTGCATCAAATGATATTTGTAGGGGGCGACGTCCTCGTCGCCCCGCCACTAACGAATTACCGTATGCAAAAATCATTCACCCCCGAATAATAAAAAAGACGCTCAGCAGTGAGCGTCTTTTCGCTTTTTATTTTTGATTTTTCTTTGCAGAAACTTTTACAATTTTGACCTTTCTTTTTCTGCCGATAATCATTTCAACGGGAGAAGAAAGAATTGCCGCTATGGGCCAAATGATCCACGTAATGTCCCAACGGTGTGTCAGGAAGCTGGTTCCAAGATAAATTGCCAGCACAATAAGCCAATAAATATCTCCGATAATTTCAAAGCGTGCTACGTTCTGTTTGTGTCCATCGGTGTACTCCTCCAATTGCAAAAGCTTTTGGTAAGCTCCGCGCAGATAGCAGGTGCGCACAATGATGTAAACGCCAATGGCGGCAAACACAAACAGCAATCCAACACTTGCAACCAAAAGGATTGTATGCTCGGGGAACAAGCATCCTGCAAGAATGAGCTGCAACGCGCCAAAAATGCAAAGCAGAATACCCACAGTGATGCGCAAAAGTTCTTTTTTGTTATTCATTTCATAATCTTGGCGCAGAGTCTTGTCAAGTGCTTCGGGAAGGACGATGATATTCTTTTCCAAATATTCGTATTTGGAAAGCGACATTCCCGTGGGAATAAAGATGGCAATGGCTGCACACACAAAAGCAAACAACGCAAACAATCCGCACGCGGCGGCAACGTTCTCGCCCATCAACATTCCAACATCGGAAAGTCCGCCCAAAAGAATGAGTATCACGGGCGACAAAATGCAAAGCAATACGCCAAAAGCTATGCGAGGTCCTGCTTTTTTCACAGCGGCGAGATATTCTTCTGCCTCTTCAGAACTTACGTCGCGCGACAAAAGCAAAGCATCCTCGGGAGCTTCTTCAACCGTTTTGCTCTCTTCCACAACAAATTCGCGAGCAGTCTCGCTTTCCCCAGCTGTTACATCCTTTAATAAATAGTCGGTGGAGACGCCAAAGAGCGTGCTCATTGCCACGATCTTATCAAGCTCGGGGTTGGAGATGCCCGACTCCCATTTTGAAACAGATTGACGGGAGACGTCC
>JAZNYU010000142.1:0-15263 GCA_045594605.1 Eubacteriales bacterium | reverse complement strand
AAGATCAACATCATCGACACCCCCGGCCACGCCGACTTTGGTGGCGAGGTTGAGCGTATTCTCAAAATGGTAAACGGTGTTATCCTTTTGGTCGACGCTGCCGAGGGACCTATGCCCCAAACGCGCTTCGTTCTGCAAAAGGCACTCGAGCTCAATCACCGTGTCATCGTTTGCATCAACAAAATAGACAAGCCCGATGCCCGTCTTGGCGAGGTTGAGGACGAGATCCTCGAGCTCCTGATGGACCTTGGCGCAAATGACGAGCAGCTTGACAGCCCCATGATGTACTGCTCGGGACGTTCCGGCACTGCTACCGAAGATCCTCTGGAAGAGGGCGTAGACCTGACACCTTTGTTTGAAAAGATCGTCAACTACATGCCTGCCCCCGAGGGAGACGAAACGGGTGACCTTCAGCTCCTCGTTTCCTCTATCGACTACAACGATTACGTTGGACGTATCGGTATTGGTCGCATCGAGCGCGGCAACATCCGCGTTGGTCAAGAGGTTGCCATCTGCAACTATCACAATCCCGGCGCTATCAAAAAGACCAAGGTCGTATCTCTTTATCAAATCGACGGTCTTGTTCGTCAGCCCGTTGAAAACGCCACCGTTGGCGACATCGTATGCTTCTCCGGCGCGGGCGACATCACCATTGGTGACACGTTGACCGCTGTTTCCAATCCCGAAGCGTTGGAGTTCGTCAAGGTCTCCGAGCCTACTATGGAAATGACCTTTATGGTCAACAATAGTCCCTTGGCTGGCAAAGAGGGTAAGTTTGTTACCTCCCGTCAGCTGCGCGACAGACTTTACCGCGAGCTGCTCAAGGACGTTTCTCTGCGCGTTTCCGACGGTGACACCACCGATGAGTTCCGCGTTGCGGGCAGAGGTGAGATGCACCTTTCCATCCTCTTGGAAACCATGCGCCGCGAGGGCTTTGAGCTGGCTTGCTCCAATCCTCGTGTGCTTTACAAGGAGATCGATGGCAAAAAGTGCGAGCCTATGGAGCGCGTTACGCTTGACGTTCCCATGGATTACGTTGGCGTCGTTGTCGAAAAGCTCTCCCAACGCAAGGGCGATCTGCTTTCCATGAACCCTGTTGGAAGCCGCACACGTATCGAATATTCCATCCCGTCCCGTTGTCTGTTTGGCTACCGTTCCGAGTTCCTCACAGCTACCCATGGCGAGGGTGTTATCAACACCATTTTTGACGGCTACGCACCTTATCGCGGAGAGATCGCCATGAAGTTCACCGGCTCTCTCATCGCATCTGAGGCAGGCGAGACCACGCGCTACGGTCTGTACAATACACAGGAGCGCGGACAACTCTTTGTTGGTCCTCAAACGCAGGTTTATGAGGGCATGATCGTTGGTGAAAACCCGAAGAACGATGACATTGCCGTCAACCCCTGCAAAAAGAAGCAGCTTACCGCCATCCGCTCTGCGGGCGCGGACGAAAAGCTCCTGCTCACTCCTGCCAAGATCTTTACCTTGGAAGAAGCGATCGAATATATCACCGACGATGACCTCATTGAGGTCACACCCAAGTCCATCCGTCTGCGCAAAAAGATCCTCAATACCGAACTCCGTATGAAGGAAATGATGCGCCGCCGCCGCGAGCTTGAGGCACAAAAGAAGTGATTGTTAAGGTCAAATTTCATCGCTAACAAAAAAACAAAAAAGAAGGACGAAATTCCAGTTCACGGAGTTTCGTCCTTTTGCTTTCAAAACCGTATCAACCGCAGGATCAATTTTTTTTGTGTTGTTCTGTGATATCTTAAAAAATATTGAAAAATAATTGGGTATATGATATAATAGACCATATAAGACTTATATTGGAGAATATTTTCATGCCTAACAAAAGCATTCAAATATACATTGCCCTAAAGCACATGGGTAACGTAGCAAGAAAAGTAAAAGAATACCCGCTTTTTCTCGCCAAAACGCCGCGCACGCTTCGTGAGTTGGTCGAAGAAGCGGTAAGATCTTGCATTGATGCATACAAAACACGCGCAAACAATGCAAAAAATCCCGAACCGCTTACCGATGAGCAGCTTAACGGGATGCGCGAGATCGGCAAATTTGCGTTTGGTGTGCATTACAACGAAAACAAAATAGACGAAGAAAAAGCGATTCAAACCGCAATTGATGCGGTGACGGATGGTCTTGTGCGTGTATTCAAGGGGAACGATGAAATGACAGATCTCGACGCCGAGATCGAACTATCCGAGGGTGATGTCTTTACGTTTGTAAAACTCACAATGCTTTCGGGTAGAATGTGGTAAAGGAGGGACCCAAATGACGGATAACATTTCGGAAAAATACGAAGCAATGATGAAAAAGAAAAAACTTGCAGAAGCTTATACGGAAAAATTTCGCAAGCACGAGGAATTGCTGAAAGAAAAGCTAAGCAAGGGGCAGTATGATTTTTTCAAAAATCAAGGACAACTCCTTGACGAGACAATATATTCAAATCTTGTTGCGGCGATGAGAAATCCAAGCACCGTTCCTTCGGAATACGTATCCAAAAAATTGGGATGGCTCTTTGACTTTGCAATTCCAAGCCGCGAAAAGGACGTCATTTTGTATTTTGCGGACAGACTGCAAGAATATCCTTATTCGGATTCTTACAGCAGAAGATCGTTCAGGGCAAAAGGGAACGGCGCATATGCATCGAAGCTGGCGTATATGATCCGTCAGTATGGCAATGCCAATATGAATGTAGTCGACGAGCCCCTTGATAAAATCATCACCGGAGAAGTATCCGAACAAGCCAAGGCTTATCTTGACGGCTATGCTTGGCGCGGCTGCGGATATACAGGTTGGCAGGTGGCATACGCGCTGGATCATCATAACAGCAAAGTAGAAGAAGCTGTCCGTCGCATCCTGACCGAAGAAAACGGTTCGGGAATGATGACAAACGAGCTTATTCGCGGTGTGGTTTTCAGCCACAGAAGTGATTTTCATGAGCTTCTGGGCAAGCTGCTTCTTGCGGCAAGACTTCAAGAAGGTCTCCGTCAAGTCATTTGCGAAAATGCCGATTACGGCACAAAAGCCTGTTTTCTCACCATACTCAGGGTAATTGCCGAGAACAATTTGATCCGTTTTTCATCCGTTAAGCGCGCTGTGGGAACTTGGCTTGGTATCTTGACAGAAGAAGCGCGCGATCTTGAACGTGTCAGCGAAAAGAGCGTTCGTCTGATCATCGATTGTCTTGAAGACGAAAATGCACGCAAGGAATGTCTTGCATCCGAGGATGCGATGAAGATATACATCGCGCTTTGGAGCTACGGCCTCGATGATATTGACGATGCCATTCAAAAAATCGTTCAAATTGCAGATAACGGCTCTGTTCATCAGTTGCTCGTGGCTGGCTACTTTGTGGCAAATCTCGATCTGCCGTATCTATCCAATCAGATCGCAAAGATCGTGCTGAAGAAGCACTATGATAAGGACGAGGTTCTTGCGGTATGGCTTCCTTGCTTTATGCCTACGCGGGTGTCTGCCTTATGGAATGCCGTAAGAAACGATCAGCCTATCGAATACAAGACTTGGTTTGATAGTAAGGCTGAAATACACGAGCATTATCGGCTTATCAAAGAGCTGTATTCTGCTTTCTCCGGCAAAACCAAAACATTCTCCCCCTGTGTCTTTCCGTGGTATGAAGCCAAAATTGCCAAGAGTGATTTTGCCGAGCTTCGTTGCACCCTGGCGGCTTTGTTGGGGGATAATGAAAAAATCGATGAGGCTTGCGGCCTGATTAAAGAATGTGATTCCAATCAGAGACAAACTTACTTTTACGCCCTGCTGCATAATCCCCAAACGCCGCTCCAGCGCAAAACCGTGCTTGAAGGCCTTGTTGATAGAGAAACATATACTCGCAAATCGGCTTACAATATTATTTCCAAATTGAATTTGTCAGCTGATGAATATCGCTCTATTGAGGAGTATTTGCGCTTTAAGGGCGCAGACATCCGTAAATACGTAATGGAGTTTTTGCTCAAGCAAGCCGATTCCGAACTCACCGCGTGCATCGGTCGACTCCTTGAAAACAGCAAAGAAGAGGTACGCCTTGGCGGACTTGATATGCTGTTGCAGCTCAAAAAGGATACAAAGCGCTACAAGATCGCAGAGTCCTTTACAACCATGCTTTCCAACAGAGCAAAAGCAGATGACCTTCCCTCAAAGGAAAAGATCTTACTTGACTCTCTTGTTCCCGCCGAGGCGGAAACAAAAACGGAGGCAGTCAGGCTGTTCTGTGCAGAGGACAAATATCTGCCCACCGAGTTTGATGCGGAGTATACAGAGCTGTGTGCAAAGACCTTTGCACGGTATTTCCCCGAGTCTAAATTACCCGAGTTGATTCGCGGCAAAAAGAGGGGGATGAACTTTTTTGACAAGATCAAATCGGCATTGACCGATCCTGTTTCCTGCAAATCCGCAACTGTTGCGGCTATGGATATTCTGTCGCTTTCCAAGCTGATTGATGAGCACAAACGCGATCCGTTTGTAAACTCGTGGGGAGAGACGGTGCTTTTTGGAAACGTACCGCCGCATTCTCCTCATCTTGTGGGCAAAGACGGAAAATTCGTGTTTGCAGAGCTTTGGGATGAATGGAAGAGGACAAACGGGATAACAAATGAACGCCTCGTTTGTGCACTTGTTCTCTTCAAGGCATACAGGAAAAAAACACAGTTTTCCGAGATTTGCGCAGAGACGATAAGAACCGTATTCGGAGCAGGCTTTGAACGCGGCGAAAATCTCCCGTATCCCGCCATGATCGCCATGATTCTTAAGCACCTGCTTGACTGTGTGCCAAAGGAAGAGCTCGCACAGCTTGCATCCGCAATTGCGACATGGTTTATCGGGTGTGTACCCGATAATATGGTTATGATTCACGCTCCCACACACGAAAAATTGCCCATGCAACTGGAAATGGCACATCTGCTTGCACACGCGCAGCTGTATCAAATTTACGAATGGTTGAGATGTGAAAACAATGCTGATCTGAAAAACACCTTCCCATTAGCCGTTGCATCTGCGGAACGTTGTGTAGCAGCTTTCAAGAAGATCCCCAAAGAAGAAGCGGGGAGTGGTTATTCTTATTACTACATCGGAAACTCGCTTTCTCGCACTTTACAGGAGCCGTGTCAGAATATGTATCCTTCACACCATAGTCTTGTGGGAGAAAAGGAATATCTGTTGGCGGCTTATCAGGGGATTATTACCGAAGCAGCGTTGCTTGAATTTTTGCTTGATCCCGATCATATTCGCGGTGCTTTGCAAATTGTAACGTCCGTTTCGTCATTCTATTATGAAAGAGAAAAGCAGATTTCCGATCATGACTCCCACAAGAAAATCCGCAACACGAACGCGGTTGCGGGGCTTCTTGGTAAAGAAGGAGTGCCGAATGAGGAGGATATGAAGCTTATTCGCTTCGTGGTTCATATCTATGAAACCGTAATTCCCGTCGTTCTTGCTTCCGAGCTCAGCCGTGGCGATAGCCCCGCGACCTATACCAAGGGAATTCACGGAATCGCGCGTATTTACGGAGCAAAATATCTTTCGGAGATATTGTCCGCTATGGGGAACGATACCCTTGACAGAACTGCCTATTACCGTTGGGGCGAAGCTACTGACCGCAAAGGCTCGCTTTCCTACCTTCTTTCCGTTTGTATCCCGTCAGATGAGGATTCCGTGAATACGCTTCGCGCGGCTCTTTCGGGAAAGAAGATCACCACCAAGCGTTTGATCGAAGCGGCATTGTTCTCTCCCGAGTGGATACCAATCATTGGCAAATATCTTGAAATCGATTCCTTTGAATCGGTGTGCTATTACTTTATGGCGCATATGAACGAAAAATTTGACGATAAGCGCAAGGCGATGATCGCAAGATTTACGCCCCTTTCGGACGACGAGCTGAATCTTGGCGCGTTTGATGTGAATTGGTTCCGCAGCGCTTACGATTCTATCGGAGAAAAGGAATTTGACCTGATCTACGATGCCGCCAAGTATATTTCCGACGGTGCAAAGCATTCCCGCGCGAGAAAGTACGCGGATGCGACACTTGGCAAATTCAGTGTGGACGAGACCGAAAAGACTGTTTCCGATAAACGAAACAAGGATCTTTTGATGGCGTATGCACTCATACCGCTTTCGGGCGAGGATGATATTTGCAGGCGTTATCTTTATATTCAAAGATTCCGTAAGGAAAGCCGTCAGTTTGGTTCACAGCGTGCAGCCAGTGAGGGGAAAGCCGTTGAAATGGCACTTACCAACCTTGCCATCAATGCGGGATATTCCGATACGATGCGCCTCACCTTGCGTATGGAAACCAAGGTGATCGACGACAGCCGAGCACTTCTTGAAGAACAGATCATTGAGGGTGTATCCTTTCAGATCACGCTTGATGAAAACGGCAAGGCAACACTCGTTTGTGCAAAGGACGGCAAGACGCTTAAGAGCGTTCCCGCAAAGCTGAAAAAGAATGAAACCGTTGTGTCTCTTACCGATATGGTCAAGACACTTACCGAGCAGTACAGACGCACACGGGTGATGCTTGAGCGAGCAATGGAAGATAGCACCACCTTTACCTTTGGTGAGCTTTCGGTACTGTCGGCACATCCCGTGGTTTATCCAATGCTCAAAAATCTCGTGCTGATCAGCGGCGATGCCGTTGGCTTCCTTGCCGACAACGGACTTGTGAATGATAATGGAACGATACAGCCTCTTGACAATAGCGCAGAAATCAAGATCGCCCATCCCTTTGATCTTTACAGCAAGGGTTGTTGGAGAGATTATCAAAAGTATCTCTTCCAAAACAAGATCGTACAGCCTTTCCGTCAAGTATTCCGCGAACTGTATATCAAGACGGCAGAGGAAATGGATATGTTCCACTCCCTCCGATATGCCGGCAATCAGATACAGCCAGCCAAAACGGTCGGTGCGCTTAAGAGCCGCCGTTGGGTAGCGGATATTGAGGACGGTCTGCAAAAGGTTTACTACAAAGAGAACATTGTGGCGCAGATCTATGCGCTTGCCGATTGGTTCTCGCCTACGGACATTGAAGCTCCCACACTTGAATGGGTCTGCTTTACCAATCGAAAGACAGGAGGAGAAATTAAGATCGCAGATATTCCCAACATCGTATTCTCCGAGGTTATGCGTGACGTTGATCTCGCAGTCAGTGTAGCGCACGCCGGCGGTGTCGATCCTGAAACAAGCCATTCTACAATGGAAATGCGTGCGGCGATCCTTTCCTTTGTTCTGCCGATGTTCCGCATAGCAAACGTCAAGGTAGAAGGTCATCACGCCATCGTGGACGGCAAGCTTGCAGAGTATTCGATCCACCTCGGAAGCGGTGTTGTGCATCAAATTGGTGCTGCAATGATTCCCGTCCTGCCCGTCCATTCACAGCATAGAGGAAAGATATTCCTGCCTTTTGTGGATGACGACCCCAAGACAGCCGAGATCATATCCAAGGTCCTTTTGTTCGCAGAGGACGATAAGATCAAGGATCCTATGATATTGTCGAATATCAGTAAGTGATCGAAGTATAATCAACATGCCCCCGAAACGCTGATGCGCTTCGGGGGCTCTTTGCAAAAGGGAAGGTTTTATGCAGATAAAAACCGCTCCGAGGAGCCAAACCGTTTCTCGGGGCGGGGGGGCTTTATCAGCCGGTCAGTGTATTGGTAACGGTCAGGATGCAGGCGATGATGCCCATAATGATGCCGCCGATGTAGGGGTTTTTCGTTTTCTTATAAATGGTGTGGCTGATGAGGACCGACAGGGGAAGGATCACCACGATGGGGAAGAGCCAGATGCCCATAATACCCGTAATTGGGTCGAGCACCATCTTGCCCGTAACAAAGAACTTGGTATATTGGATTGCGATCATTGCCGCGGGACCGATGAATACCCAGAACATTTGTGAGAGAACAGAGGAGCGCTTGGTGTAGGTATAGCAGTTTGTGCATACGCTGGTTGCAATGTAGTAAACCAGCCAGAAGGGCAGGAAGCAAAGAACCTTGACCAAGTGTTTTGCTTCAAATGCTCTGATGGTAGCAAAGCACCAAAGTCTGTAATCGGTCAGGAAGAAGTAATCGGACAGGAACACTAAGAGGAATGCCGAGGTGACGACTGCAAGTGCGAGAAGGATGGTGCGGAACAGCATTCCCTTGCCAAGCTTCGCGCCTCTTTCGTAGCGGTCAATAAATGTGCGCTTTCTGATCTTGCGAACGGTGCCTATGGTAAACAGACCGCAAAGCAGCGACCACGCACCGATTGCAAAGGAGCCGCCTTGGTTCCAGATAGCGATGAGCGTAGAGCCTACAAAGCCGATGATAAAGCCGATAAAGTAGAAGGGAATGCTCCATGCTGCACCCCAGAAGCTTCTGCTGCGAGCCTTCTTTTTTGCAGCACCCTCAAGTGCCGGCCAAGGATCTACAGGGGCATCTGCCTTCAGGACTGCAAAGTAGGGCAGGTTCAAAAAAGCAAAGGTAATGCCGACCACAAACATAAAGAAGCCTACAACGCCAAGTGCGTTAAAAGCTGCCTTGAATTGCCATATCTGGTCCTTGCTGTCGCGCGAAACAGGCTCGCCAAAGGTGCGGTCGAAGAAGTTTACACTAAAGCTGACTACATCACCCGAAAAATGTGCCCACGGGTGTGTGATTGCAGGGTTGTAGATGGCACGGATGGCGGTCTGTCCGTCTATTTCTTCCACGTAGAACTCACCCGCAACGCGCTCCTCAAGCCCTGTGGGGTCAACGCCGAAATGCAGGAAGGATTGTGCGGTGACTTGATTAATGTAGTCTCTGGGGGCATTTCCGTCTACACGGTGGAAGAATTCGTCATATTGGCAGGCGACGATGGCGGCATCTCTTGTGCCGAATTGATTGTAAAAGTTGCCGTCCTCATCGTAATACACTGCATCGTTGGAAACGAGCAGAGCGGCGGCAATCAGTCCCTCGGTGTCCTGCAGAACTGCCTCACGGCAGGCAAGCGCGCCGTTTGAGTGTCCCGTAACACCAATTTTTGAGGTGTCTACATAGGGCAGAGATGCGAGGTACTTTACGCCGTCATAAAGACCGTTTGCGTTGTTCTCATCATTCCACCAGGTGTTGGACTCGATAACCTCGGAGTCACCGTGTCCGTACATGCTAATGGCGAGCACCACGTATCCGCGGCGGGCGTACTCAACGTAGTTGAGGTCCTGCATTTCGCGGTTGTTGTACCAGCCGTGGCTCACAACAATGGCAGGGGCTTTGTTGTCTTGCGTTGCCGTCTCGGGGACGAGCAGGAGAGCATCCAGCTCGTGGCCGCTGCTTGTTACAAATGTCATATCGTGATATTCCACCCGGCCAAAGTCGGATTGGAAAATGCACGCTCCCAAAGAACTGATCAGGCATACGATCAAAGAAATGATAACGAGGGGTCTTGCTTTCAATTTCATAGGGGTCGCTCCTTTCGGTTTTTAAATTTTTGGGGTCGCAATTCTATTATATCATGAAATATTTGGAATTGCAACAAAAAATGAAAATCCTTCCAAGGGCGACCGTCGAACTTCTTTTCCTGTTTTCAAATTTATATATTTCATATATAAAACTTTCAAAAAGGGTTGACTTTTATTTTGAAATGCGGTAAAATAATAATGTATAGGCTTTTTTTGAAAGGAGTTTTGGTATGATCCGCAGTATGACAGGATTCGGCCGCTGCCGCGAAACGGTAGAGGGCTTGGATATTACGGTTGAGATCAAGTCGGTCAACAGCCGCTTTTTGGATTGTACCGCCAAGATCAGCCGCGCCTACGGATATCTCGAGGAGCGCATCAAGCCCTACCTGATGAGCCGCGGTGTTACGCGCGGAAAGGTAGACGTTTGGATCTCGGTGGAAGTGATGGATTCGGGCAGTGTACAGATCACCGCCGACGAGGGGTATCTCAAGGGGTATCTCGAGGCGCTCTACACCCTGCGCGACAAATACGACCTGCGCGACGATATTTCGGTTATGACGGTTGCGCGCAATCACGACATCTTTCAAATCAAGAAGCCCGAAGAGGACATTGAGCACGATTGGGAAAGAGTCCTGACGGTCCTTGCAAAAGCGACCGACACCTTCCTTTCCGTCCGCGAACGCGAGGGCGAGCGACTTGCCGAGGATCTGCGTTCCAAAATGCAGAACATCAAAGGGGCGGTCGATCGCATCGAAAAGCTTTCCGAGTCTGATATCGCATCTTATCGCGAGCGACTTGCCGAACGCATCCGCGAGGCGCTCAACGACAATCAGATCACGCCCGACGAGACGCGCCTTCTAACCGAGTGTGCCATCCACGCCGACAAGGTTGCGGTGGATGAGGAGATGGTTCGCCTGCGCACGCACTTCGGTGCGTTTGAGGAGATCCTTTCCTCGGGTGAGCCGGTCGGTCGCAAGCTCGACTTCTTAATGCAGGAAATGAACCGCGAGATCAATACCACGGGCTCCAAATGCTCCGATGCACAAATCGCGCATCTGGTGGTAGACGTCAAGTGTGAGCTGGAAAAGATCCGCGAGCAGATACAGAATCTTGAGTAATTCCAAGGAGTGACAAAGGATGAAATTTATTAACGTCGGCTTTGGAAATATGGTGGCAGCCGAGCGCATCGCCGTTTTGGCAAGCCCCGATTCCGCGCCCATGAAGCGACTGGTGCAGGATGCAAAGGATGATGGCAGAGCCATCGACGTCACCTGCGGCCGCCGCACCCGTGCCATTATCATTACCGACTCGGAGCACGTCGTTCTGTCGGCTCTGCAGCCCGAGACCATTGCCACCCGCTTGGAAAACAACACCGCCGATGACGATGCCGTTGATGCGGAAAGCGACAATTGAGGAGGAGACGAAGGATGCAAAAAGGATTATTGATCGTTATTTCTGCGCCCTCGGGCAGCGGAAAGAGCACCGTGCGCGAGGAACTGATGCGCCGCGAGGATTTTGCTTATTCGGTATCCGCCACCACGCGCCCCCCAAGAGCGGGCGAGGTCAACGGTGTGGATTACTGGTTCGTCACCCGCGAGCAGTTTGAAGAAAAGATCCGCAACGGCGATATGTTGGAGCACGCCATCTACAACGGCAACTACTACGGCACTCCTTTGCGTGAGGCTTTGCGTGTGGTCGAGTCGGGACGCAACCTGCTTCTTGAAATCGAGGTTGAGGGTGCTATGAACATCAAGCGCCAATATCCCGAGGCAGTGCTCATCATGCTCCTGCCCCCGTCCTTCTCCGAGCAGGAGAGAAGACTGCGCTCCCGCGGAACCGAGAGCGACGAGGTCATTGCGGGCAGACTTAAGCAGACGCACGAGGAAATGACTTATTTCGATAAATACGACTACTACGTTGTCAACAAGACCGTTGACAAATGCGCCGACGATATTCAGGATATCGTTCACGCCGAAAGATGGGCGATCAAGCGCCACCCCGAGGTTCCCTCTACCTACTTTGAGGGCTGATACATCAAACGTAAATTTTGCACAAGCAAGGAGATAAAATTATGTTGCACCCTACCATTGAAGAATTGACAAAGGGCGAATACAATCGCTATGAGCTGGCTCTCGCTACCGCAAAGTGCGCGCGCCTCATCACCGATGAGTACGTTCGTCAACACGATGCTGCCGAAAAGTCCATCACAGGCAACAAGGAGACCGACCGTCCCCTGAACACCATGATCGACAAAGAGCTGCGCGACGAAAAGGCTGTTCACGTAGCCGTTAACCGTCTGTATGCAGGCGAGTACGTTATCGACGTGCACGCAAACGAGGCAACAGAGGAAGAGGGCGAGGAAGAGGCAGCAGAAGCCGAAGCCGAGGACGTTCTGTCCGACGCAGAGTAAGCGGGGGAACTCTTGAGCCGCTTTGCGGGCGTATGCCTACTCGACAATCCGTTTTCCATTGACGGTATATACGATTATGTGATTCCCGAGGAGTTGGCAGAAAGCATTTCTGCCGGCTCATTCGTCACGGTTCCTTTCGGCACAGCCAACCAACGCCGCCTGGCATTGGTCACAGAGCTGCGGGATACCTCCCCTTACAAGGAGGCAAAGTCTATCCACTCCGTGTGCCCCGAGGAAATGTTTTTGAGTGAGGAGATGCTGGGACTGTGCGCATTTATGAAGCTTCGTACCCTGTGTTCTACGGGGGACGCCGTGCGCGCAATGATTCCCGCATCCTCGCTTTCCCGTCTTGTCACTACGTATGCACTGTCCGAGGAACATATACCCAAAAGCTCCGACGACGTACCATCGTCGGATTTGTTTGTATATGAGTACCTGCGCGAAAACGGGGAAATTTCTTTGGATGCTCTGCGCCGTCGCTTTGGCGCGGGCGTTGAACTCAAACTCAAGCATCTTTGCACCCTCGGCATTGCCAAAAAGAGGAGTGTGCTCGAGGAAGCCAAAGGGGAAAAGACCGAGCGCGTCTGGCGTGTGACGGTCCCGTCTGCCGATGCCTATGCCCTCATTGATGGGGAAACGGTGGGGGAGGTCAAGCTGACCTCCGATGCGCAAAAGAAGGCGCTCCGCACCCTTTTGGAGAGCGACTTGCCCATGACGGCTAGTGAGCTTTGCGAGCGTGCGGGCGTGACTGCCGCACCTTTGAAGACTCTTGCCACCAAGGGCGTGGTCGAGGCTTTGCAGCAGCACCGCGAGCGCAACCCTTACGGGGGAGTTAAGTATCTTGGCAGAACCCCCATTCATCTGAGCGACGAGCAATCGGCGGCGATGAAAACACTCTCGGCGCTGGTCGATTCGGGCGAAGCACGCGCGGCACTGCTCCACGGTGTTACGGGCAGTGGCAAGACCTGCGTGATGCTTACTCTCATTGATAAATTGCTTGACGATGGGCGAGGTGTGATCGTTCTGCTACCCGAGATCGCACTCACACCGCAATCGGTGTCCATCTTTTCCGCACGCTACGGTGAGCGCGTGGCGGTCATCCACTCTGGACTTTCCGCAGGGGAGCGATACGATGCTTACTGCCGCATCCGCGACGGACGCGCCGACGTTGTCATCGGCACACGCTCGGCAGTCTTTTCACCCGTCAAAAATCTGGGTGCTATCATCATTGACGAAGAACAGGAACACACATATAAATCCGACCAAAACCCAAAATACCATACGCGTGACATTGCGCGCTACCGTTGCGCGCACAACAAGGCGCTCATGCTTTTGTCATCGGCAACGCCCTCGCTGGAGAGCTACCAAAAGGCAAAAGAGGGAACTTATACCCTCATCACGCTCAAGCACCGTTTTGGCGGTGCCAAGCTGCCTCGGGTAAAGATCGCCGATATGCGCGGTGAGGTGCAGGGGGGAAGTCTCTCTCCGCTTGGTGAGGAGCTGATGGGCGAGCTTTGCCGTGTGACTAGTGCGCGCGAGCAAGCGGTGCTCTTTATCAACCGCCGCGGATACAACCATTTCATTAGCTGCCGCTCCTGCGGTGAGGCAGTCACCTGCCCCTCCTGCTCGGTGGCAATGACCTACCACACGCGCCGCGGCACGTGGAACGAGGGTGACCTCGTTTGCCATTGGTGCGGCAAACGGCTGCCGCTGCCAAAGGAGTGTCCCAACTGTCACTCCGAGCATCTTGCCCGCATGGGCTTTGGCACACAACGCGTTGAGGAAGAGCTGCAAACGCTGCTTCCCAACTCCAATATTCTGCGAATGGACACCGACACGACGTCCACAAAATTCGCCTACGACGAGCTGCTCGGGCGTTTTCGCGCACACGAGGCAGACGTCCTTCTCGGCACACAAATGGTGACAAAGGGGCACGATTTCCCCGACGTCACGCTCGTAGGCGTGCTGCTAGCCGATGCCTCTCTTTATCTGGACGATTACCGCGCCGCAGAGAGGACCTTTGCTATGCTGACGCAGGTCATCGGTCGCGCAGGTCGCGCCGACAAAGAGGGAATGGCAGTCATTCAAACCAACAATCCCGATAGCGAGGTCATCCGTCTTGCATCCGCGCAGGACTATGAGAGCTTTTATGAGCGCGAGATCCGTCTGCGCAAGCTTTTGACCTTCCCGCCCTTCTGCGATATCGCCCTTTTGACCGTGACGGGCTCTTATGAGACCGAGCTGTTGCGCGCCACCACTCTGATGGCACAAATGGTCAAGGAGCTGGCAGAGGGGGAATACAAGGACGTAACGCTTGTTACCTTTGGACCCTTTGAAGCCCCCGTTTATCGGGTGGATAACAAATACCGTATGCGTATGGTGCTCAAGTGCAAGCTGACGCGCCGCACGCTTTCGATGCTGGCAGAGCTGCTCTCTACCTTTGGTCAGAGAGTGAGCAAAAAGGTGACGCTTAGCATTGACCTCAATCCATCGAATCTCTAAAGTGAGGAATCTATTATGGCAAAACTCAAAATTGTAAAGCACGGCGACGAAACCTTGCGCAAGGTCTGCCGTCCCGTAGATAAAATCACCCCTCGCATCATCACGCTCCTTGACGATATGATCGAAACGATGCGCGCCGCCGACGGCTGCGGTCTTGCCGCACCCCAAGTAGGTGTATTGCGCCGCATTGCCGTTGTTGAGGTAGAAGAGGGCGAGGTATACGAGCTCATCAACCCCCGCATCGTCGCATATGCCGGCGAGCAGCAGGAGCAAGAGGGCTGCCTCTCCATCCCCGGTCGTTGGGGTATCACCAAGCGCCCCAAGCACGTTACCGTGCGTGCCCTCAATCGCCGTGGGGAAGAATATGAGGTCAGCGGCAGTGACCTGCTCGCCCGCGCCTTCTGCCACGAGATCGACCATCTTGACGGCAAGCTCTTTATTGACTGTATGATCGAGGAACTGAAGGAATGAGTATGAAAATTTTGTTTATGGGCACGCCCGATTTTGCCCTGTTCTCTCTGCGCGCACTGGTCGAGGCAGGCGAGAACATCATCGGCGTTGTCACCCAGCCCGACAAGCCCAAGGGCAGAAAGATGGTGTTCACTCCGCCGCCCGTAAAGGTGTGCGCCGAGGGACACGGTATTGCCGTTTATCAGCCGAACACGCTTCGCGGTGATGAGTTTGCTGCACTGCTCGACAAGCTTGCACCCGAGCTTATCATCGTTGCGGCTTACGGAAAGATACTTCCCCGATACGTCCTCGACTATCCTGTTCATAGCTGTATCAATGCTCATGCTTCCCTTCTGCCGAGACACAGAGGCGCCGCACCCATCAACCGCGCCATCATGGAAGGAGATACAGTCACCGGCGTCACCTCCATGTACATGGCAGACGGCA
>JAZNYU010000141.1:0-2459 GCA_045594605.1 Eubacteriales bacterium | reverse complement strand
ACAATTTGCGCCTGCTTGCCGTGTCTGCCTTTTTGGCGGCACTCAGCATCATTTGCGGCAAATATCTTGCCCTTTCCTTGGGCAACGTGTTGCGCTTCAGCTTTGAAAATCTGCCAATCCTGCTCGCAGGCATGATGTTCGGACCCGTAGCAGGGGCGCTCGTGGGCGCGGTTGCCGACGTTATTGGGTGCATTATGGTAGCGTATCCCATCAACCCTTTGGTTACGTTGGGTGCCGCTTGCATTGGACTTTTGGGCGGATTGTTGTTCCACGTTACGAAAAAACTGCCCTTGTTGTGGCAAACCTGCATCACCGTTATTGTAACGCATCTTGCGGCATCGGTCATTGTCAAAACCTACGGGCTTGCGCAATACTACGATATGCCGTTCCATATTTTAATGCTTTGGCGACTCTTAAACTACGTCATCGTAGGCGTTTCCGAATGGTTGCTTCTATACACGGTGCTCAAAAACAAAGCCCTGCGCCGCCGCTTTGAGGAGTTGAGAGGATAAAAAGATGAACTACGAACAAGCACTCGAATATATCCACTCGGTCAACTGGGCCTTTTGCAAGCCTGGGCTTGCGCGCATCACGGCGCTTTGTCGGGCTTTGGGAGATCCGCAAAAAAAACTCCGATTCATTCACGTAGCGGGCACAAACGGCAAGGGGTCTACCTCTGCCATGCTCGCATCCATCCTGCAAAAGGCAGGTTACCGCACGGGACTTTACACCTCGCCCTACATTCGCACCTTTTGCGAACGCATCCGCGTGGATGGGGAAAACATTCCGCAAAACACACTTGCAAAGCTCACCGAGCGCATCCGTCCCATTGCCGATGCAATGGCGGACAAGCCCACCGAATTTGAACTCATCACCGCGCTTGCCTTTGAGCATTTTTATCAAAGCAAATGCGACGTGGTGGTGTTAGAGGTTGGACTTGGCGGACGCTTGGATTCTACTAACGTGATAGAGAACACCGCACTCTCTATCATCACAGGCATTGATTTTGACCACACCGCGCTGCTTGGCAATACCATTGAAGAAATTGCCGCGGAGAAGGCGGGCATTATCAAAGAGGGACGCCCCGTTTTGTTTGGCGGTGGCAAGGGGGCGGCATATGATACCGTTTGCGCAGTCGCGCAAGAAAAAAACGCACCCTTTTGTGTTGTTGACCGTTCCACGTACCTGCAAAAGGAAGCCTCTCTTGACGGTACGATCTTCGATTACACGCATTATACAGACCTGCATTTGCCCCTTTTGGGCGCATACCAGCCCTACAATGCAACTCTTGTGCTAACGGCGATCGAGCTTTTGAGGGAGCAAGGCTTTGCCATTGACGAGCAAGCCGTGCGCCAAGGTCTTGCCGCTGTGCGTTGGCCCGCGCGCTTTGAGCTGCTCTCGCGCGACCCCATTATCCTTTATGATGGCGGGCACAATCCCGAGGGCGTAAGAGCCGCCGTGGCAAGCGTGCAAAGCTACTTTGGCACGCAAAAGGTCAATCTTTTGAGCGGTGTGATGGCGGATAAGGATCGGGCTGAAATGATCGACACGATGAAGCCCATCGTTGCACACGCCTTTGCGGTCACGCCAAACAATCCGCGCGCGCTTGCGGCAAAAGAGTACGCCGCACAGCTGGCATCTCACGGCATCCCTGCAACGTCCTATGCAAGCGTTGCCGAAGGCGTGAGAGCCGCCGTAGAATCGAGCAAGCAAGAGGGAATACCGCTCCTCTGCCTCGGTTCGCTTTATCTCTATGAGGAAGTCGAAGCCGCCGTCAAGGCGTGTCTTCGTTTCTGAATAAAACGTGAGTTCGAAACCATCCTCACGAAAAACAAAACTAAGGAGAAACCCCAAAATGAAAAACACAAAAACGAGAAACAGCCTCGTCTACATTACCGAGGCAAGCGCCATCGCTGCGCTCTACGTTGCCATCACCGTTGCCATCGGTCCCTTGGGCAATGCCGCCATTCAGTGCCGCATTTCCGAGGCGATGTGCATCCTGCCCATCTTTACGCCTGCGGCGATCCCGGGGCTGACGATCGGTTGCCTGGTCTCCAACTTTGCCACGGGTTGCCTTTGGCAAGACGTTCTCTTTGGAACGCTTGCAACCCTGATCGGTGCGATCGGCGCGCGGCTCTTGCGCCGCGTTTGGTGGCTGACACCGCTGCCTACGGTGCTTGCCAACACGCTCATCGTGCCCTTTGTTCTCGCCTACGCTTACCACGTGCCCGACGGCATCGGATTTTTGATGCTGACGGTTGGCATTGGTGAAGTCATTTCGGCATACGTGCTGGGAATTTGCCTCTATTTTGCACTTCGCAAAAACGCGCGTTACATCTTCAAGGACGCGAACAACGGATAAAAAGACCAAAATGAAAGGAGGTCGCGCATATGGAACTTGATATCACCTTACCCACGCCGGTCGCGCGTGCGCTATCCGTGCTGGAAGCCTGCGGCTA
>JAZNYU010000140.1:0-5882 GCA_045594605.1 Eubacteriales bacterium | reverse complement strand
CGCGAGGTTTCACCTCGCGCCGCCTGTCTGTATGTGTGTTTGAGATTTCCTTTTTAGAATTTGCGTTAGAGAGTTCTTGAAAGGGGTGTGGGGGAAACATAATATTTCGCTTGCGAAATATTATCGTAGCAACGGAACGTTGCGATGTTCTTCTGCAAGAAGTTTTCCCCACAAACGCATCCTCTTACGAAAACATTTTAATCGCTTTCTTCACGTCCTCGCGCATGGCTTGCATGGCGGCGTATTCGACGTCGTGCAGGTAGTTGGTGGTGCCGCTGTTGATGACCTCACGTGCGGCAGCGTAGCCTGCTTTGGACATATAGGAATAATAATTGATTTTGCGGATGCCGCTCTCGATCGCCTTGCGGAAGCCCTCCTCGGAGACACCGCTGCCGCCGTGCATAACCAAGGGCAAGCCGGTGGCTTTGGCGCAGTTTTTGATGACGTCAAAGTCGAGCTTGGGCTGCGAGGTGTAAAATCCGTGCGCCGTTCCAAAGGCGATGGCAAGCGCATCGATGCCGGTTGCCTTGCAGAATGCCTCTGCCTCGTCGGGGCGTGTGTAAAAGTCCTCGGGGCGAGCACCGACCAATCCCTCGCCGCTGCCTGCCTCGCCGGTGATCAGTCTGCCAAGCTCGGCTTCCACACTGACGTTCATGGCGTGTGCTGCATCGGTGATCTGCTTGGTCAAGTGAAGGTTCTCCTCATACGGGAGCGCGGATGCATCCATCATTACAGACGTAAATCCAAGGCGCAACGCCTTGTAGATCATATCAAGGGACGTGCCGTGATCGAGATGTACGCAAACGGGCACCTTTGCCGCCTGCGCGACCGCCACCATGGCAGGGCCAACCATAGAAATATCGTTGTAAACGTTGTGCACCTCGGCGTGTGCAATAATAACGGGGCGGTTCAGCTCCTCTGCCGCCGAAATGACTGCCTGCAAGCTATCAAAGCCCGTGGCATTGAACATACCAATGGCGCTTTTTTCCTGCTCGGCAATTTCAAGTATCTGTTTTAAATTGACAAGCATTACTGTTCAACCTCCGGAATTCGTTTGATGCGCACGTCCTCAAAAACGTCGCTCTCGTCGCGGCTCTTGGTGGAAAACTCGCTGATGATGGCGCCGTCCTTGCCTGCTTGGAACCAGTGCTTGGTGTTGGGGTACATGGTGTACTGCTCACCCTCACGCAGACAAATTTCGTGGAACACAGTAACCGTTGTGGGGGGCAGAATGGCTTTGATGTCCTCTTTCTTCCCCTCCCCCGAAACGTAGAGATAGACCTCGCCGCGTCTGCAGCGGAAGGTCTCCTCCTTGCCGGAGTACGGAACGCCGTTCTCGACACCGTCGCAGTGCGTGTGCTCGGGGCAGGTCTGATAGGGGCGCAGCACCATCTCCTTGGCGCAGCATTTTTCGGTGTTGACGTATGTTAAAATCTGCAAGCCGACCTCTTCGACCATGCCAAGTCCAAAGTCGGCAACCTCGATTTTGTTTGCTTCTTCTTCGGTAATGATGATGTTTGCTTTTTTGAACTCTTCCAGAACGTATGCAACGCCTGACTCATACTGTTGTTTGGTAATCATAAAACCGTTCTCCTTTGATATTTCTTTTCCAATGCAAGCACTTCTTTCAAGGGCTTCGCTCCGGCGACCGAGTCGGCAGATGCGAGGTTGCAAGCCGCCACGCAGGACGCCAAGCACATACCGTCGGTCATATTCATATCGTTGATAAATGCGTACAGCATTCCCGCACAAAAGGCATCGCCCGCACCAACGGTGCCAACGATATCCTCGCGGGGAACGTTCAGAGACGGCACAACGGTAAAGTTGCCGCTCACCTCAAGCGCGCAGCCTAGCTCGGGACAGTGGATGACCACGGCATCCTTGACACCCATTTGCAAGATCTTTTTACAGATTTCTTTGAGATGCTCGCAATTTGGTGTGCCGTCTGCGCGGCGCGCATCAATGCCTGTCAGCATGCCGCCCTCTACCTCGTTGATAACAATATAGTTGCAATATTTGAGTGCGGGCGGAACGACCTTTTGGAACTTTCCGCTCTGGTCGCTGACAAGGTCGATGCAGGTCTTAATGCCCTTTGCTTGCACGTCGTGCAACAGTCTTGCGGCTTTTGTACCGTAGTCGGCATCCTCGGCATCCATTTCATCCAAAAGGAGCAAGTAGCCCAGATGGAACAGATCACAATTCAGTTTTTCAACGTCAATATCCTCGGGGAAAAATGCCGCATTGGCACCGCGTGCGTGGAAAAACGTGCGCTGCCCTGTGGTTTGTACGGTCATGACGTCGGTGTAAGAGGTGGGGTGCGATGCGGATTTTGCAACGCGACTGACGTCGATTCCCCTCTCTTGCATTTGCCCCAGCACCCACTCGCCGTACGCGTCCATGCCTACCTTGCCGTAGGCTATGACCTCTGTTTGAGGATCGAGCACCTTGAGGTCGATGCCCGTGTTGCACACGCATCCGCCAACGGCGCGTGTCTCTTTGGAAATATTGACAAGCATGCCCTCCTCGGGCCACGCATCAATTCGTTTGACAACATCCAACAGAATGTTGCCCGCAATGGCAACCTGTTTTTTCATTGTACGTTCTCCATAGAAAGCTTTAAGCTAAAGTGTTTTTCCTCTCCCGCACCAAGTGTTAAAAAGCGGAATCCACCGTCAAGCTGCGTGGTGGTTGGTTCAAGTCCGAGGGCGTAGTCGCCGCTTGCCATGCTCTTCCAAACAATAAACTCACCAAGCGTTTGGCGGCTATACGTAAGGGTAAAGCGCTTGCCCAGGGTGGGGTTGGTATATGCGGCGCAACCCTCACTCATCTCCAAAAAGTAGCAGGTCTCCTCGCGGTTGTCCTCGGGGGCAGAGACGGTTTCCCAATCTGCAAGATTTTCCTTTGCCCAAGGCGTGCGTGGGGTCACAGACCTTGCATTGACCTCGATTTTGCCGCCCTCGTCAAGGAAGGGATAGCCGAGGTTGACGTGATACAAAAGTGCGTAGTCTTCCGCTTTTGTGCCCTCGTTGATGAGCGTGTCCTCAACCTCAATACTGTTGCTGCCGGCGGCAGAATGGATTTTGCGCTTGAGGACAAGGTGCTTGCCAAACAAGGCACTGTTGCGCAAAAAGCCCTCGATCAAAATGCCGTTCTCGTCGCACTCTGCGCGCGTGACGATGGCAGGCGTGAGATGCAACGTGCCGTGTGTTTCGCGACCTTCCATCTCTCCTACACAGTCAAGACCGCAGGTGTAAAGCATGCCGCCCTCAAAGCGGTTGGCAAACGGAACGTTTTTCTTTGTAACACCGTTTTTGGAAAGGAAAGAGATATTCTCTCCCTCAAAATATAGCTGCGTGATATCAAGGGCGCGGCTCTCATTGATGAGAAAACGCAATTTGCCGTTGTGACAGTCGATAAAGGTCAAGCCCTTCTCTTCACCGTCCACAGCGGTGTAGCGCGTAAGCGAACAAATTTGCCGCACGTGATTCATTTTTGGATTTTTCATACTGTCTTGCCTGCCTTTCATATAAGATAAGGACATCGTTTTTATCTCATTCACCGTTGCAAATCAACTCTCTTATTTTGTAGGATCTCGGTGGTCCCTACAAAATAGCGATAGCAAAAGCGAGGTTTACCCTCGCGCCGACTGTCTGTTGATGTATTGGAAATTGCTTTTGGGAATTTTTGTTAGAGAGTTCTTGAGGGGGTGTGGGGGAACTTCTTGCAAGAAGTTCCCCCACAAACGCGCCCCTTAATCTTCTACGCGTTCCCCAAGAATGTTGCGGTATTTTTGATAGAAGCTTTCAAAATAGCCGCCGTCGAGGGCTTCGCGGATCTTGCGGGTGAGGTTGTTGTAGAAATAGAGATTATGCGTAACCGCCAAAGTCATGCCAACCGTCTCCTTGGCTTTGAGGAGATGGCGAATGTAAGAGCGGCTGTAATTTTTGCAAGCGGTGCACTCGCAGCCCGAGTCGATCGGGCGATCGTCAAGGGCGTATTTTTCGTTGGTGAGGTTCATTTTGCCATGCCAGGTAAACACGTTGCCGTGGCGCGCGTTGCGGGTGGGCATAACGCAATCGAAGAAGTCCACACCGTAGTGGATGGCTTCGAGAATGTTGCAAGGCGTGCCAACGCCCATGAGGTAGCGCGGCTTGTCCTTGGGCATGTGCGGTTCAACCGCATCAATAATGCGATACATATCCTCGGTCTCCTCGCCTACGGCAAGACCGCCAATAGCGTAACCCTCGCAAGGAACTTCGGAGATCATCTTCATGTGTTCAATGCGCAAGTCCTCATACGTGCCGCCTTGGTTGATGCCAAAGAGCATTTGGTGGCGGTTGATGGTGTCGGGGAGAGCGTTGAGGCGGTCCATCTCCTCGCGGCAGCGAACCAGCCAACGGTAGGTGCGCTCCATGCTCTGCTTGCAGTACTCGTGCGTTGCAGGATTGGCTACACATTCGTCAAACGCCATGGCAATGGTGGATGCGAGGTTGGATTGAATTTGCATACTTTCTTCAGGCCCCATAAAAATGCGGGCACCGTCGAGGTGAGAGCGGAATTCTACGCCCTCCTCGGTAATCTTGCGCAGCTTTGCAAGCGAGAAGACTTGGAATCCACCGCTGTCGGTCAGCACAGGACCTTCCCAGTTCATAAACTTGCGAAGTCCTCCCATTTGGCGGATGAGCCCGTCACCCGGACGGACGTGCAGATGGTAGGTGTTGGAGAGCTCGACCTGACAGTCGACCTTTTTGAGTTCCATTGTGTTGATGCCGCCCTTGATGGCACCGCAAGTACCAACGTTCATAAATACGGGCGTTTGAATGTCACCGTGCACGGTGTGCAGCACACCGCGGCGCGCGCGACCTTCGGTCTTTAAGACTTCAAATTTGTTGATTGACATATTGATCCTTTCCGTATGCAAGAGTTCAGCTTGCACCTAAAAAATGATGATTTGGAGACGTAGCACACAGTTCAGGTGTACCCGTCTGCGGTTGACTCGTTAAGTGTTTTTCAGTTTTGTTTATTCGTCTTTTGAGCAAGCTCTTGAATGGCCTCTATTTTGTCGATGTATGTTTCGATATATCCGCACGAGGGGCAAACAGCGCATTTCACCTTGCCCAAAGAGCCTTTGAACATTCCTTTTTCGCGCACGTCTACACCGTAGCCGCCGTTGGTAACCATTACGTTCAAATCTTCAACCATTTCGGTTTGGCATCTCAAACATTTTCTCATACGAATAATCTCCTTTTGTAAATTTTAGAACCCCGTTCTGTCGAATTGCTTATCGAGGGTGTGGTGCGACATTTCAAGCGCAACGGGGCGTCCGTGCGGACAGAACGTAATATCGGGAATGGTCATCAGCTTGTCGACGATCCATTTGACGTGTTCATCGGCGTAAGACCGTCCCGCCTTGATAGCGGCTTTGCAGGCTGCCTGATAGAGCGCTTTTTCAAAAATGATGTCGCGTGTCAGCTTTACGCTGCCCGTGTTATCGAGAATGCGCCCTGCCATGCTGCCCAGCATATCGGGAACGGCGGCACTGTCGACCTCTTCGGGAATGGCATCTACCGACACGGTATTGCGCGCATAGCGCAAGGAAAATCCGATTTTTTCAAGCTCATCGTGGTACTCCTTGAGCGCCTCGACCTCGCCGCTGGTGAGCATCACGTCGATAGGGAGCATCAGCATTTGCGACACGACCTCGACCTTGGCAAGTCCTGCCTTGAGTTGCTCGAACAGGATCCGCTCGTGCGCGGCGTGCTTGTCCACCACCAGCATTTTGTCGCCGGTTTCCACGATGACGTAAGAATGAAAGACCTCTCCCACGATGCGGTACGGCAACACGGGGGCCGTTTCGGCTTCCTCGGGGCGCGCGCTCGGTA
>JAZNYU010000139.1:0-4005 GCA_045594605.1 Eubacteriales bacterium | reverse complement strand
TGGGTGGCATATGCCGAATCAAACGTTACCTGATCCTTTGTTTTTTCGCGCTCGGGCAAGCCGAGATCGTAGTATTCGGTTTTCAGATCAATAAAAGGCAGGAGCAATTCATCCTTGATCATCTTCCAAAGGATGCGTGTCATTTCATCGCCGTCCATTTCAACAAGCGGCGTTTTCATCAAAATTTTACTCATGGGAATACCTCCTCTGCTATTGGAGTTGTTCTTTGGTGTATGCAAGCAGACTGCCTGCCTTGAGAATCGCCTTTTGTCTCTCGGTAAAGGCGGCAACAAGCGGAATTTCAGCGCCCGTAGTCTCGTTCTTCAGTATCATCTTGCCATCGTCCATGCCGGCCCAAACGCCTTGGATAGAAAGCATATCGCCTTGCGATACCTTGTCATAATCCTCTGCATTCGCAAAGGTCAGGGGCATAATGCCTGCGTTGATGAGGTTGGCAATGTGGATGCGCGCAAAGCTCTTGGTAATGACGACGCGAACCCCCAAATAGAGCGGTACGAGCGCGGCGTGCTCACGGGAGGAGCCTTGACCGTAGTTTGCACCGCCGACGATAATGCTCTTCCCTGCCGCTTTTGCACGCTCGGGGAAGGTCTTATCGCAAACACCAAAGCAGAACTGCGACAGATACGGGATATTGGAGCGGTACGGCAAAATTTTGGCGCCCGCAGGCATAATGTGGTCGGTTGTGATGTTATCCTCAACCTTGAGCACAAGCTCCGCTTGGATGCTATCCTCTTGCGGATAGCTCTCGGGGAATTTTTTGATGTTGGGACCGCGCAGAATTTCAAGATCCTTTGCTTCCTCGGGAGTTGCAGGTGTGATGATCGCACTGTCGTCGATGCGGAAGGCATCTGGCATTTTAATTTCGGGCATCTCACCAAGCAGAATAGGATCGGTGATCTCGCCCGTCAGTGCCGCGGCAACTCCCGTCTCGGGAGAAACCAAATAGACTTTTGCATCTGCCGTTCCGCTTCTACCTTCAAAATTGCGGTTGAAGGTACGCAGGCTCACACCGCCCGAATTGGGCGAGAATCCCATGCCGATGCAAGGGCCGCAAGCACACTCCAGCACGCGCGCGCCACTGGCAAGAATATCGGTCAGGGCGCCACACTCGGCAAGCATGGCAAGCACCTGCTTGGAGCCGGGTGAAATGGAAAGACTGACCTCGGGCTTAATGGTCTTGCCCTTGAGCAGAGCCGCTACCTTGAGCATATCGAGGAGTGAGGAGTTGGTGCAAGAGCCGATGCAGACCTGATCAACCTTTGTTCCCTTGAGAGAATCAACAGATACGACGTTATCGGGCATATGCGGGCAAGCGATGAGCGGCTTGAGTGCGGAGAGGTCAATATCAATGATGCGGTCATAAACGGCATCCTCGTCGCTCTCAAGAGGTACGTAGTCCTCTTCTCTGCCCTCGGCGGAGAGAAAAGCGCGTGTGATCTCATCAGAGGGGAAAATCGACGTGGTAGCACCAAGCTCGGTGCCCATATTGGTGATGGTGGCTCTTTCGGGAACGGAAAGTGTTTTGATCCCTTCGCCGCCCCACTCGATAATGTATCCTACACCGCCTTTGACGGAGAGGATGCGCAAGATCTCAAGGCTGACGTCCTTTGCTGTTACAAAGGGGCGTAATTTGCCGGTAAGGTTGACCTTGATCATTTTGGGCATTGTGATGTAATAAGCACCGCCACCCATAGCAACGGCTACGTCAAGTCCGCCCGCACCAAAGGCAAGCATACCAATGCCGCCGCCTGTGGGGGTGTGACTATCGGAGCCAATAAGCGTTTTGCCAGGGATGCCGAAGCGCTCCAGATGTACCTGATGGCAGATGCCATTGCCGGGGCGCGAGAAATAAATGCCGTGCTTTTTGGCAATGGATTGGATAAATCGATGGTCATCTGCGTTTTCAAATCCGGATTGGAGCGTGTTGTGGTCAATGTATGCAACGCTTCGCTCGGTGCGAACGCGGTCAATCCCCATCGATTCAAATTCGAGGTAAGCCATCGTTCCCGTAGCGTCCTGCGTCAACGTCTGATCTATACGAAGCGCGATCTCACTGCCGGGTGTCATATCCCCCGAAATCAAGTGCGCTTTGATGATTTTTTGTGCAATGGTAAGTCCCATATTGTCACCTCATTTGTTCAAAATATGGTCCGCCGCATTTGCAATGTGTTCGGTTGTGTATTTTTCGGCAAGAGCGGCGTTTCTTGCTTCGATCGCTTCAAAAATAGCGCGATGCTCGCGAGCCGATTGTTGGGCGCGGGCGTTATCCTCAACCGATGCACGACGGTATTTTTGCACCTTTTTGTGCAGAGGCAAAAGCGTATCGTTCAAAACTGCGCTACCGCAATAGCGGTAGATGAGCTGGTGGAATTTGCTATCCATCTTTTTGATGCGCTCGGGGTCCTGCTTGGTGACGTAAAACTCCTGCAATTCAAGCGTTTCCTTCAGCTCGGCAAGCTGCTCCTCTGTCATGTTTTCCGCGGCGCAGTAGGATGCCATCCCCTCAATGTGCAAACGAATTGCAAAAATGTCCTTCAGATCCTGCTCGGTTACGCCGAGAATGAGGATGCCCTTTTGTGTGATCTCAATAATGTGCTCTTGCTCCAAACGGTGCAACGCCTCGCGCACGGGCGTGCGGCTGACCCCAAGATCGGCAACCAGCTTGAGCTCGGTTAAAATTTCGCCCCTTTGATATTTGCCGGTGAGGACGTCATTTTCCAAACGCTCAAACACCTGTTCGGCAAGGGATATCGTTTTATGTTCTAACATGGTAAATCTCCTCCTTAAAGTCTGCAAAAACGTCCGCCGGAAAGCTCTTCGATTTTTTCTTCGATCTCGCTATTGGAAAGCGAGGTCTGTCTTCCGCCTTCATATTCGGCATCGATCCATTCTTTCATTGCAATAACAAGCGGATCCTTCTTGTCGATGGCTTCATTTGCAGAGAGACGATAGTTTTCGTTGATCCAATATGCAATTCCTGCAAGGCCCGACGTTTTGCCCAGCATAACGGTGGCACTGCGGTTGAGGATCTTTTTGGTGTCAAAAATATTGTAGATCTCCTCATCCTTGAGCAGTCCATCGGCGTGAATGCCTGCACGGGTAACGTTGAAGTTTCTGCCAACAAAGGGAGTCATAGGCGGAATTTCGTAGCCCATTTCTTTGCTGAAATAATCGGCAATATCGGTAATGGCGGTGGGATCCATACCGTCAAAGGAGCCGCGCAAAGATGCATATTCAAATACCATAGCCTCAAGGGGCACGTTGCCGGTTCTCTCACCGATGCCAAGGAGCGAGCAGTTGACGCCCGAAGCACCGTAGAGCCATGCGGTGGTGGCGTTGGAGACGGCTTTGTAGAAGTCATTGTGTCCGTGCCACTCCAGCATTTCGCTGGGAACCTCGGAATAGTGCTGCAGACCGTAAACAATGCCGGGTACGCTACGCGGAATGGCAACCTCGGGATACGGAATGCCGTATCCCATCGTGTCGCAAGCGCGGATGCGTACGGGAATACCTGCCTCTCGCGAAAGCTTCATCAATTCATTTACAAAAGGCACAACAAAGCCGTAAAAATCGGCGCGCGTGATGTCCTCAAGGTGACATCTGGGCATAACGCCTGCTTCAAAGGCATCACAAACGGTCTTGAGGTAGTATTCCATGCACTCCTTGCGTGTCATCTTCATCTTTTTAAAGATGTGATAGTCACTGCAGGAAACGAGAATACCCGTCTCGCGAATGCCAAGATCCTTTACAAGCTTGAAATCCTCGCGGCTTGCGCGGATCCAAGTGGTAATCTCGGGGAATTTCAGACCGAGATCCTGACATTGCTGCAGAGCTTCTCTATCCTTTTTGCTATATACGAAAAATTCAGTTTGACGAATCATACCGAACGGACCGGTCAGGCGAGACATCAGCTTGAACAGATCAACGATCTGCTTGACGGTGTAAGGCTCAACCGACTGTTGACCGTCGCGGAAGGAGGTATCT
>JAZNYU010000138.1:0-2554 GCA_045594605.1 Eubacteriales bacterium | reverse complement strand
CGTCATTGCGCACGGACGTGTTTCGGTGTATGAGAGCAGCGGACAGTATCAGCTTTACGTGGACGACCTGCAGCCCGACGGAGCGGGATCCTTGGCTTTGCGCTTTGAGCAGCTCAAACGCAAGCTTGCAGTCGAGGGCTTATTCGACGAATCCCGCAAGCGCCCCTTGCCGCCTATGCCGCGGCGCATCGGTGTCATTACCTCGCCCTCGGGCGCGGCAGTGCACGATATCATCAACGTGCTCGGGCGCCGTTTTCCCGCCGCGGAGATGATCCTTTACCCCAGCGAGGTGCAGGGAGCACAAGCCCCCGCGCAGCTCATTTCGGGCGTGGAGTTCTTTTCTGTGACAGGTCTTGTGGACGTCATCATTCTCGGTCGCGGAGGAGGCTCCGCCGAGGATCTTTGGGCGTTCAACGATGAATATCTGGCGAGGGCTGTCGCATCCTCGTCTGTTCCCGTGATCTCGGCAGTCGGACACGAGAGTGATTTTACCATTTGCGATTTTGTGGCAGACCGCCGCGCGCCCACACCCTCGGCAGCGGCTGAGATCGCCGTTCCCGATATGGGAGAGATCTTGCGCGGTCTTGCATCTGTTCGTTCGGGATTGCAAACGTCCATGCAAAAGTTGATCGTGCAGGAGCGACGGATGCTCAATCAGATCACGCAATCGCGTGTCTTCAGTCGCCCCGAGCAAATGCTTGACGGTTTTTGTCAACGCTTGGATGAAGGAGAGGCAGAGCTGACGCGCGCTATGGGGCAAACGCTTTTGCAAAAGCGGCAGAGCACCGCAGCCCTTGCGGGCAAATTGCAGGCGCTCAATCCTCTGTCCATTCTCTCGCGCGGCTATGCAACCGTCAGCCGGGAGGGAACCTCGATCACAGGCGTAAAGCAGATCAACGATAACGACACGTTGGATATCCGAATGGCGGACGGCTCTGTCCGCGCCACCGTGTTGCAACGAAAGGATATAGAACAATGACAAAGAAAACGATGACCTTTGAGGCGGCAATGGAACGCCTTGAGGAGATAACCCGACTTCTGGAATCGGGAGCCGAGGGACTGGATGACTCGCTCAAGCTCTATGAGGAGGGCGTGTCTCTTATTCGCCTCTGCTCCCAAAAGCTGGAGAGCGCCGAGCAGAGCGTAAAGGTTTTGCAGATGCGCGAGGATGGTGTTGTGCTTGCTGATTTTGATGGCAAGGGAGAAAAGGCATGATAGACGAGGCATTGGAACTTTTGATGCACCGCAATGCAACCCTGACCGAGCAAGCGCTTAAGTCCTATTATACCGAGGATGAGGATTTGAGAACCCTCTTGGATGCGGAGCGCTACAGTCTGTTTGCAGGCGGCAAGCGCATTCGCCCCATGCTCACCTTGGAGTTTTGCCGCTTGTTTGGCGGCGAGGATGCCGCAGCACTTCCGTTTGCCTGCGCGGTGGAAATGATCCACACTTATTCGCTTATCCATGATGATCTTCCTTGCATGGATGATGACGAGCTTCGCCGCGGCAAGCCCTGCAACCACAAGGTGTTTGGCGAGGGCATGGCACTCCTGGCAGGGGATGCACTCTTGACGGGCGCGTTTGAGGCGGCTGCTACCAACACCGAGGCAGGACCCGAGATCTCGGCAATGGCTGTTGCGTATCTTGCAGGCAGTGTCGGTCGCTACGGTATGATCGGCGGTCAGGTGATGGACGTGGAAGGCGAGGGGACCGAGATGGGACTCGAATCGCTCCTGAAGCTCCACTCTCTGAAAACAGGTGCACTTATTGGCGCCTCTTGTGTTTTGGGAGCACTTGCCGCAGGTGTCCGCTTTGACGATCCTTGCATGGTCGACGTGATCACGTATTCCGAAAACATTGGTCTGGTATTCCAGATCATTGATGATATTCTCGATGCCACCGCAACCGAGGAGCAACTCGGCAAAAGCGTTGGCGGCGACAAAAAACGCAAAAAGAACACGTTCCTGAATTTTTATTCGGTGGACGAAGCGCGTTTTTATGCCGAGCAGCTGACAAGAGAGGCTGTAACGGCACTCAAAAAATATCCCGACTCCGATGCGCTTGTTTCGTTGGCGCAATGGCTCCTTGCACGTAACAAATAAAGAAAAAGAGAAGGAAAAAAGAAAATGCAAGCTTTGATTACGAACTACTACCTCATCTCTGCCATAGCAGCGTGGTTTTTGGCGCAGTTCCTCAAAATCTTTACGGGGTTTTTCAAAGAGCAGAAATTTTCTCTTAAAACGATGTTCTTTGGAACAGGCGGAATGCCAAGCTCGCACACCGCAACGGTTGCATCGCTTTGCACCTCTTGCGCAATCGGGCAAGGCTTTGATTCTGCCGTTTTTGCCATATCTGTGGTGCTTGCCGTCATCGTTATGATCGATGCAATGGGCGTGCGCCGCGAAACGGGCAAGCAATCCCGCGCACTCAACATCATCATTGAAGAGCTTTTCAAATCCGATGAAAAAACCTTCGACACCCGCTTCAAGGAACTCATCGGTCACACACCCTTACAGGTCGTTTTCGGATTTATTACCGGTGTGATAGCCGCGCT
>JAZNYU010000137.1:0-4577 GCA_045594605.1 Eubacteriales bacterium | reverse complement strand
GAGCCCATTTTTTGATAAACCTGTTGACAAATTTTAGAAAGTATGATATAATGAGGGCACCACACAAAACAGAATATTCAGCTTTTATCAGGGGTCGCATTGTTTTTTGTAAAAAAATGCAGACTTCCTTTTGGCGTTTTCTGATAAATGTTGAGAGTTTTGTGTGGTAGCAAGAGGTCGTGCATTTTTTTGTGCGTGGCTTCTGCTGCGCACTTTTTGATTGGTGCAAAAAACTGCCGACGGGCAAAAAAACAGAAAGGGAAAAGACATGAAAAAAACCGTTAAGATTGCAGTTCTTCTTTGTTTGGCTTTGCTTTTGAGCGCGATGACGTTCACCGCGTGTGACAAAACCCCTGACAATGAAAGTCAAACCACACCGGAAGCAACTACACCGGAAGCAACCACACCTGAGGTAACTACACCCGAGGCAACCACCCCCGAGGTAACCACGCCCGACGGCGGAGAAGAGACTCCTCCCGCTGTTTGTGAACACGTTGAAGCAACTCGCGGAGGCGTTGCTCCCACTTGCATGAGCGAGGGCGCTACCGCCGAGGTTTATTGCACCGTTTGCGGCGAGATTTTGGAAGGCAGCAGAACGTTGCGCAAGATCTCTCACGACACGACTGACGGAACCTGCTCTATGTGTGGTGTAGAAATTTATACCATTACGCTCTGGGTCTCTGAAAAAGAAGGCGTTGCCGAGCAATTCAAAAAGCAGATCCAAGCTTTTATGAATGAACATCCCGACATCATCATCAACGCCAAGATCACAGGCGTTACCGCGGCTGACGCAGGACACAAAGTGATTGCAGACATCTACAGCGCGCCCGACCTCTACTGCTTCGCACAGGATCATCTTGCGCGTCTTGTTGAGGCCTCTGCATTGATGCCTCTCGAGCAGAGCATGGCAGCCAAGATTGCCGCCGCCAACAGTCAAGGCTCTATTGCAGCAGCAACCTATAACAATACTCTTTACGCTTACCCCATGACCAACGATAACGGTTACTTTATGTATTATGATACCAGCATCATTTCTCCCGAAGATGCCGAAAGTCTGGAGTCCCTGATCGCCGCTTGCGAAAAGAACAACAAGAAATTCCGTTTCGCACTTGAGAACGCATGGTATAACGCATCCTTCTTCTTTGCAACCGGTTGTTACTCCAACTGGGTAGTGGATGCAGAAGGCAACTTTATCGGGCTGGATGACACCTTCAACTCCCCCGAGGGATTGATCGCTATGAGGGGTATGCAAATGCTCACGCAATCCACCTGTTACGATTCCAATGCTGACATCATCACTGATGATACAGCCGTTATCATTACCGGTGCGTGGAATGCATCTCTTGCTGAGTATTACTTTGGCGAAAATCTCGGTGCTACCGATCTTCCTTCCTTTACAGTCGATGGCAATAGCTACCACCTCGGTTCTTTCTCGGGGCATCAGCTGCTGGGCGTTAAGCCGCAATCCGACGCCAAAAAAGCGGTTGTTCTTTCTCTGCTTGCCGAGTATCTGACCGGAGCAGAATGCCAGATGCAAAGACTCAATGACTTTATGTGGACTCCCTCTAATCTGGAAGCGCAACAATCCGAGGCATTCCAATCCAACGCAAGTGCAGTGGCTCTTGCAAAGCAAAGTGCATATTCACTTCCGCAAAACTACATCCACGGCAGTTGGTGGGATATTGCTAAGTTCTTTGGTGAACGTGCAAAGAAGGCAGAAACAGAAGCAGACCTCGTTGAAGCTCTCGAAACATACGACAATGGCCTGAAAGCCGTTCTCGAGCAGCTGGGTCCCAAGGGGGATAAATGGAGCGTGATCGGTAACATCTGCAACACCATGTGGGATACCGACATTCCTATGAGCATGGTATCCGAAGGCGTTTGGGAAACCGACACTCTCTCCCTTCAGGCAGGCAAGGAATTCAAGGTGCGCAAAAACGAATCTTGGGATATTAACTTTGGTGCAAACGGTGCTCCCAACGGCCTTAACGTCGTTGTTGAGACCACCGGCAACTATAAGGTAAGATTCACCTACGACGGAACGACCGCAAAAATCGAGCTCGTTCCCGTCAACTGATCCATAAAAAGAAAAAACCAAAAGCAGGGGGAGCCAACGGCTCCCCCTGCTTTTTATAAAACGGTTTTCTATTTTGATTTGTATTCGATTATTGTTGACCGACCAAAGCCTTTTTATCTGCCATGAGCTTGTCAAGGAAGCAGACCCACTTTACAGAGGCTCTCGGGTCGGGTTGAGGATAAATGTAGATCAGCTTTCCTTGGTGATAAATATCGATATGGTCGCCGGGGGTAGTGGGGAAGGCACCGATGCTGCTTGTTTGCACGGAGAATTCGATCTTCTTACCGTGTATCGTGCCGGACAATTTGAAAAGGTCCTTATCCATCCAAACCGTACCCTCGCCCGCGTTGGGATCCATAAATCCATCCTCACCGCACGCGCCAAATCTCGCCGCCGATTCAAGATGTCCGTTTTCCGTATCTATTTCGTTCTGCTGCCATTCGAACCATTCGTTTATGCGGCCAAAGGGAGCGTTGTGCAGTTTATACTGTGAGTCGAGCGTTGCATCAAGTCCACACGCGCAGCGAATGCGGTCCCCATCAGATGTGATCTTGTCCTCTTCTTGGCACTTCGGACATTTAAAGAGGATCTTGTCAACGCCCTGCGCCATCGTTTTGCTTTTGTATTTCACGTCGGGCATAGCAAGCTCGTCGTCGTGACGGATGACGTCTTCGGTGACTTTTTGAATCTCTTCAAGGCTCATTTTGCCAACCTGCTCGGCGGACAGTACCGGTTTGACGACACAATGGATCTTTCCAATTCTGTCGTCACCCTTTTCGCGCCACTTGGGGAAGGTCAGATATGCTCCGTTCGCCTTCCAGGCATAAACGTCGATGCCAAGCTTTTTAATGAGCTCGGCAGTGCCATCGGCGATCTGGAGGGTGTGACCGTAGCAGGAGAGTCTGCCCTCGGCAAAAATGACGATAACCGCGTTTTCCTTTTTGGCGCGTAAAATGTTCAGGATGGTCGAAACGTCGGGGGTGAACATTTTTTTGCTGATCACGTGCATCAGCTTCAAAAGCCCTGCGGTGTCGCGCTTGTGCAAAAAGTGCTCGCTAACAATATAGGTGGGGCGGATGGGGTAGAGCGTCATACCCGAAAGAATATGGTCGACGTCCGAGGTGTGAGTTGCCAGAACAATGGCAGGTCCTTTGATGTCCTTTACAATTTTTTTATCAAACGTTATGTGATATTTCAGCCGATACATAGTACCGAGCGTTGCATATAAAGCGGCATACAACACAGGATTTACCTTGCCTATTGTTTTGCCGCCCTTCTTTTTTTGACTCATATCCGACTCCTTTATTGCTTTTTGTTAGGGATCTGTTTCCATTATACCATAAATATACAAAAAAGTAAAGAGGCAAAATAGGAAAAGAGAAAGCAGATGCGTGGATGCTTCTTGTAGCTTGCGCAATAGGAAAAAACGTTTCCTGTTACAGACAAAATCCCCAAAATGCGCAGAGATTTGTTGCAAAAGCAACACCGAGAGGGGGCACGGATTGAGTTGCATTTTTTGTTTTTTGTCGAAAAACGTAGAAAAATTTTCGATAAATATACCCGACGGGTTAACAATGGAAATATTGATGGATTTACTAAAACTTACTTATTGGGTATAATAGTAACACAATAAGAAAAGGAAGGTGAATCGAATGATATCTCATTTTTCACAGGAAGGGTTGCCTGTTGGCAACGTGGAGCTAAAGCAAAGCTTTGGCGCATTTATTAAAAAGCATCGCCTTGCAAAAAAGATGACGCAAGAGGAATTGGCAACAGCTCTTGGTGTTACCAAAAAGTCCGTTTGCTATTTTGAAAGCGGCAGAACCTTTCCCTCGCAGGAAAACATTTTCAAGCTCGCCAAAATTTTGGATATGTCGCTGGACGAATTTGCGTTTGGCGTGAGCCATTTCAATCACGAAATCAGCATTCCGCAAATCAATGGGATGCTCCAAACGCTTTCCGATAAAGAGCAGGGCATGGCACTTGGTGCATTGTCTACCATCATTGAAACCATCATCAAGGGGAGAGAATAATGACATTTGAGTTTATATACGAAAAGTATTTTGACGACATCTATCGGTATTGTTATCATCGAAACGACGGGGATACGTATTCTGCCGAGGAAGCCACCAAGCTAACCTTTGACGTTGTTTGGCGTGATTGGGAAACGGTAAAAGAATATCCACCGGAACGTTTTATGGCTTGGTTATACGGTGTAGCAAAAAACAAAATAAAAGAAGTAAGGCGTGAGCAACCACCTTCCACAGTATCAACGAGTGAAGAATGGTGCCGCGCCTTAATTGATGAAGAAAACATCCACAAAGACCCGCCGAACGAAGGGGAAGAATACGAACGGTTTGTGGAATACATAAAACAAATTCGCTTACGGCTGAAGCCGAAGGAATGGAACCTGTTCCGCATGCGTGTTGTAGAGCGAATGTCGCACCGAGATATCGGCGCGCAATTTGGCATCAGCGAAAACGCCGCCAAGCTGCGATGG
>JAZNYU010000136.1:0-6356 GCA_045594605.1 Eubacteriales bacterium | reverse complement strand
ACCTTAAGGATTACGTTCCTGCTACCGCAGGCGTATCTCTTGCACAGTGCGAGACCTTGCGCTACATCTATTATGATGTAGACGAAAATGAGGTTCTTGACGTTGCCATTGATTGCGGCAGCGAAAAGCTGTGCCTGACTTACGAGGGTGGTGTTGTCATCCTGACCTCGCTCTCCGACGAGATTTGGAACGAGATTGAAAGACGGGATTTTACCTACGTTTATGAAATCTGCACCCTCAGCGCACCTTGGCGCGAGGCGATCCTCTCGCCCGAGGAGGTTGAAGCTATTGCAAACTACGTTTGGGATATTTATGACGGCGACGGCGACGGTGCCGCCGGCAAGCTTTACATATCTTATGTTGATGTAGCCGAAGAGCCAGACGAGGATGGCTATTACCTTGTTACCTTGCGTGTGGAAGAATACGGTTATTGTGGTGATGATGCTTGTACAGAGACAGACCCCAATCACCGACATTTGCGTGACGTGAGAAATTATCGTTATATGCTCGTTCACATGCAAACGGGCGAATACGTTGACAATGCCCGCATCTCCCCCGAGCATGCCAAGAGAATCGCCGAGGATTATTGGGGGCTTGCCGACGGAACCGTTATTCACGGCAAGGGCAGAACCTTTGTTGTTCGCATGGAAATCAGCGACGGTGTTGGTTACGGCAACGAGCTTTACAGTGCTTATTTGCGCGTGGAGTGTTATTCCACACACGGTTTTGAAAATGGTTATCCGTCGCTTGAGGTCAAGGACATTGACTTCGTTTATATCCACAGAGATGGCGGCGGAACCTATGTTTACCCGTATATAGAAGGAAAATAACCCTCTCTTTTTCTTTCTTGGCAGCTACTGCCAAGCCCCAACGCATCTTATGCGTTGGGGCTTTTTTATATGATTGCCCGTCCCAATTTCGGCTTGCCACTTGACAGGGGAGCGGCACTTGTATTATAATATAATCAAGATCAGGTATCCTTTTTGAAAGGAGATTTTTATGAAGCCCGCACTCAAAAATCTGTACGAATATTTCATCATCAACCGCACGCATCGCGCGCGCCGCGTGCCCTGCGAGGTAGATTTTGCATCTGAATATTCGGCTCTCGGACTTTCTCACGAGGAGCGCATGTGCCGCCGCTTTGAAGCTTTGATGGCGATGGAGCAGCCGCACATCCTACCCGACGAAAAAATTGTTTTCACACGTTCCGTTATGAACGGTGGAAAGGTTCTTACCCCCGAGGAATGGGAGGCGCTTGAGGGCGACCGTTTTGTGTGGGGACACAATGCCGGTGCATCCAATCTCTCTCTCAACTATGAGACAATGATCAGTCGCGGCTTTGACGCCTACCGTGAGACTGCCACACCCATTCAAAACCGAATGATGGATGCCGTTACAGATCTTTGCGACCGCTATCGCGCGCTTGCAAAAGAGCAGGGCAGAGACGATGTGGTAGCTGTTTTTGATCAAATTCCGCGCCGTGGCGCACGTAATTTCCGTGAAGCACTGCAGTTTTTCCGTGTTTTGCATTTTTCCTTGTGGGTTGAGGACAACTGTCATAACACAATAGGTCGCTTCGACCAATACATGTATCCCTACTACAAAAAAGACCGCGATGAGGGTATTTATACCCGTGAGGAAGCATTTGACCTGCTTTGCGATTTTTTCCTATCCTTTAACAAGGATAGTGATATGTATTACGGCGCACAACAAGGAGATAACGGTCAGAGTATGGTGCTCGGTGGCATCGACAAAGATGGCAACGACTCTTACAACGAGCTTTCCGAACTTTGCCTGCGCGCCAGTGCCGAATTGAAGCTCATCGATCCCAAAATCAATCTGCGCGTCAACAAGAATACACCTCTTTCGGTCTATGAGGAGGGGAGTAAGCTTACGCGTGTGGGTCTTGGCTTTCCGCAATACTGTAACGATGACGTCGTCATCCCGGGGCTTGTGGAAATGGGGTATGACTACGAGGATGCCGTTAACTACGTTGTGGCGGCGTGTTGGGAGTTTATCATTCCCGGCGCGGGTGATGAGATCCCCAATATTGCCGCACTCAACCTTGCAGACGTTGTCAACCGCGCTATCCGCAAATATGCGCCGCACGTCCAAAATTTTGATGAACTCCTTACAGGCATGCGGCAAGAAATGATGGTAGCGTGCGACGAGTTGACCGCTCCTATGAAAAACGTTTATCAGTTGCCGTCCTCTTTTGCAGATTTGTTGCGAGACTCTCGCAAATATCGTCATTTTGGCAGCCACGGCGTTGGTATTGCACCCGCCGCCGACTCGCTGGCAGCCGTTAAAAAGTACGTCTTTGACGAAAAATCGGTTACCGCCGAGGAGCTGATTGCGGCAATGGACGAAAACTTTGCCAACTCTCCCGAGCTGTTGCACCGCTTGCGCTACGAAGCCCCCAAAATGGGATGCGAGGGCGGGGAGATGGCGGCGGAGCTTTCCAAAGATGTTCTGTATGCCTTTTCGGATGCCCTTGCAGGTCGCAAGAACTGTTTTGGCGGCATTTGGCGCGCAGGAACGGGAACGGCAATGATGTATTTGCGCCACGCAAACGTAACGGGCGCCACCGCCGACGGGCGCCTTGCAGGGGAGTCCTTTGGCGCGAATTTCTCCCCTTCGCTCTTTGCCAAAACGGCAGGGCCTCTTACGGTGTGCGAGCATTTCTCCTGTGCCGATATGAAGAGGACTCTCAATGGAGGTCCTTTGACGTTGGAGTTTGCCATGAGCACCTTCCGCGATGAGGAAAGCATCCACAAGCTCGCCACGCTCATTCGCTATTTTATTTTGCGCGGCGGACATCAGATCCAGCTCAATGCGGTTGACGTCGAGCAGCTGCGAGAGGCACAAAAGGATCCCGACCGATACCGCCAACTCATCGTGCGCATCTGGGGGTGGTCTGCTTATTTCGTTGAGCTCGACAAACCCTATCAAGAGCACGTCATTGCCCGTCAGGAGTACACGCTTTGATATGAACGGATTGATTTTTGATATTAAGGAATTTTCCATTCGCGACGGCGAGGGAGTCCGCACCACCGTCTTTTTCAAGGGATGCCCCTTGCGCTGCGCGTGGTGTCACAACCCCGAGGGGCTTTCCCCCACGCCCGAACTGTGGGCAGATCCTGCACGTTGCCGCGAGTGCGGACTTTGCCGCAAGCCTTGCCGGCACGCAGATTGCCAGCCCTTTGGGCGGTGCCTGCACATTTGCCCGCAAGATCTTGTCAGGTGCGTAGGGAAGACCTACACGCCCCACGAGCTTGCCGCGCGACTGCGCCGACAAAAGCCGATGTTTGATGCCATGGGCGGCGGTGTTACGCTCTCGGGCGGAGAGCCGCTCCTGCAAGCCGACTTTTGCGCCGAGCTGCTCGGGGAGCTTGGCAGTGACGTTCACAAAACGATAGAAACAAGCGGACACGCCGCCCAACGCGATTTTGAGCGCGTCATCCGTCTGTGCGACTTTGTCATCATGGACCTCAAGCTGATGGACGATGCCGCCCACCGCCGCTGGACGGGAGTCTCCAATGCGCAGATCCTTTCCAACGCAAAGCTTTTGATGAAGAGCGGCGTCAAGCATCTCTTCCGCACGCCTCTCATTCCGGGCATCACCGATACCGAGGAGAATCTGCAAGCCATTGCCGCATTCATCGGTAGCGAGCCCATCGAGCTGTTGCCTTACAACGATCTTGCCCCTGCAAAGTACGCCGCCGTTGGGCGTGCGTTCTGTTTAGAGACCGATCCTGCAAAAAAGGGAACCCCCGACCTCTCCATTTTTCAAAACGCGACCTTACGCGAATAAAAAAGAAAAGGCACTCGCAATTGCGAGTGCCTTTTTTATGGTTGTTTGTTATTGTGCGATGTTCAGGAGAGAGTAGTTGACGAAGTAGTAAGCACCTGTGGTATCTTGAATAACAGCCCAAGTGATATAGTCGCCAACTTCTTTTGCAACAAGAGTTACCTCTGCGCCCGCTGCCAATTGCTTCAGGGGCTCTTTGGCGATTGCAGGTGTGCCGTAGCAGTTTGCAACAGCATTTGTGGTAACGGTAACGGGAGTTTGAAGCTCTTCAAATTGACCGGGATACTTCAGCATCAGATCTTCCAAGGTAATGGTAACCTTACCGTTGGGATCAGAGGTCAGGAACTTCATAGCACCGCTTGCGATAAAGCCGGTGATGATCTTTTCGTTTTCTCCGTCCTTCTTAACGTACTCAACGATGTACCAAGTGGTATCTTCTACCGTGCCGCTTGCATAGATCTTAAGCGACTTGATCGATTCAGCAGTGGACTTGGGGTTGGAGAGACTGTTGTCCTCGCCCTCTTCGGGGAATACGGGGTTGGAACGAATGGTGATAGCGGCATCGATCACAACGTACATAACGGTTGCATCGGTTGCTTTAAATGCGGGGTAGAGGTCGATCAGATCTTGCCAGGTCATGTCGCCGTTGGTGTAGGAGAGACACTCGGAGCTGATGTAGCCGTGCTCATAGGTGTAACCGTCGCCGGGCTTTTTGGGGTCGACCTTGACAACTACGTATTTCCATTCCTTGCCGTCAACAACGCCTTCCTTGAGAACGGTTACGGAATCGCCCTTGGAGAGCGCCAGGATCTCGTTGGAGGTGGTGTTGGGAGCCTTGCGCAGCTTAACCTGGCTTACGTTGTCAACGTACATGGTGGGCTCACCCTCAACCGCGGTAAAGAGGTGTGTATACTTGGAATCGTCGTTGGGGTCCTCAACCTGTGCGTCGGAGAGGTAAGCGTAGGAAACGTAATAAACCTTGCCCTCGCTGTACTGTACGCGTGCCCAAGTGCCGTTGGTAGCAAGAACGGTAACCTCCTCGTTGAGCTTGTAAGAGCCCATCTTGGTGGAGAACTTATCGTTATCGCTGGGGTAGAGACGAACGTTCAGCGTTTCGGTATTGACGTACATGATCTTGGAGCCGCCGTCAACAGCTACCATATCGGTGCCCAGAATGTTTGCCTCGGTTACGGCTGCCTTGGAGACGTAGCCTTGCAGAACGTCCTCACCCTTGGTGAACTCAACGTAGTACCAGGAGTTGCTTTGCTTGGTGCAATGCAGCTCGGTCTCCTTGGGAATGCTTGCCAGAGCAGCACCGGTGTTGGTTGCCTGCTGGCGGAGCTTTACCTCGTTAAAGGTGTAAACTTTCTTATCAACGTCCTGCCACGTTTCAACGGGAGGAATGTAGGGATTATCGGGTGCGGTAGTTTGCGTGGGGGTGGAGTTCTCGGGTTCGGTTCCGCCGGGGTTTTTGTTGCCTTGCACACGGCAAGAGGTCAGGGCGGCTGCACTCATCAGTCCTGCCAAAAGCAGGGCTACAATTCTTTTCTTCATCATTTTTCTCGTTCTGTCCTTTCTGTTGATCCTGATCATTTTATCGAATGGGAGCATAATGCTCCGCTAAATATCCAAGTATAAGTATAACATATAATAATATACTTGTCAATGAATTTTTACTGATTTTTTGCAAAAATTTAAAATATTTTTGCTTTTTTCTCTGCCTTTCCAATCTTGCCGCGTCCGTTGGTATAGTCCGACAAATTTTGCACAAAATAATTGCCCTGGAGGTGACGGTTTATGAGAGGTGACGTGATCAAAACAAATGCCACGATCTTTGCTTCGGCAAGCGTTGTGGGAGGCAAAGAAGCAGAAGGACCGCTTGGGGAGCTGTTCGATCTGCGCGATCCCTGCGACCGTTTTGGTATGAAAACGTGGGAGAAAGCCGAGAGCGAGATGCAGCGCTTAGCCCTCAACACGGCTATGGCAAAAGCCGAGATCTCTGCCGAGGAGATCGGGGCGCTCTTTGCAGGGGATCTGCTTAATCAGTGTGTCAGCTCGGCATACGGCTTGCAGACCTTTGGTATTCCGTACGTCGGGCTCTACGGCGCTTGCTCGACCTGTGCCGAAAGCCTTTTGCTTTCTTCCTTGATGGTCAGTTACGGGACGTGCAATATCGCCGCGGCGGTGACGTCCTCGCATTACTGTTCTGCCGAGCGGCAGTATCGCACGCCCTTGGAGTACGGCGCGCAAAGAGCCCCCACCGCACAGTGGACGGTTACGGGTGCGGGCGCATTTTTGGTGCGCGGTGCGGATGAAGAAATGCCATCGGACGAGGGAAGAGCAGTGGTGCGGCGGTGCGTGATCGGGCGCGTGCAGGATAGCGGCGTGCGCGATGCAGCCAATATGGGAGCGGCGATGGCGCCTGCGGCGCTGGATACGCTTTGCCGATTTTTTGAGGAAACGCAAATGCGCCCCGATGACTACGACCTGATCGTAACGGGCGACCTCGGCTTTGAGGGGGGCGACATTCTCACCTCGCTGATGC
>JAZNYU010000135.1:0-11596 GCA_045594605.1 Eubacteriales bacterium | reverse complement strand
CATACCGTCAAAGGTAGAGGTACCGCGACCGACTTCGTCATAAATGATCAGGCTCTTTTTGGTGGCGTTTTTGAGAATGTAGGAGACCTCGTTCATCTCCAGCATAAAGGTCGACTGTCCCGATGCGAGATCGTCCGACGCGCCCACGCGCGTAAAGACCTTGTCCACCACTCCTATGCTTGCTTCATTTGCGGGCACAAAGGAGCCGATTTGCGCCATGACCGTAATAAGAGCCACTTGGCGCATATAGGTCGACTTACCTGCCATGTTGGGGCCCGTGATGAGCATCAGGCGGTTTTTGTCGGTGTCGAGATGCACGTCGTTGGGCACAAAATAGGTGTCTTTAACGAACTGCTCGACAACGGGATGACGGCCTTCTTTGATGATGATCTCGTCTCCCTGCGTAATTTCGGGGCGCACGTACTTGTTCTTGGTAGCCACGACCGCGAGAGAGCGGTAGACGTCAAGCTCGGCAAGCAGTGCCGCCGTTTTTTGAATACGCACGCTCTGCTCGGCAACAAAGGTGCGGACTTGTTGGAAGAGCTCATATTCGAGTGCCACGGAGCGATCCTTGGCACCGAGAATGGTAGACTCCATATCCTTGAGCTCGGGGGTGATGTAACGCTCCCCGTTTGTGAGCGTTTGCTTGCGAATGTAATGCTCGGGCACTTGATCCATAAAGGATTTAGAAACCTCGATATAGTAACCAAACACGCGGTTATAGCCGATGCGGAGCGTGCGAATACCCGTCTTTTCTCTCTCTTCCTCGGCGATCTTTTCCAGCCAGGAGTCACCGTCGTTCATGATCTCGCGCAAGGAGTCAAGCTCCTCACTGTAACCGTCGGCAATCATTTTGCCCTCACGCACGGTAAAGGGCGGTGCTTCAACAATGGCAGCACCGATTTTTTGGCAAACGTCATCCAAGGTGTCAAGGTCGCGGTAGATGCGAGAGAGCCCTTCGCTCTTGGCACTTGAGAGAAGTCTCTTGATTTCGGGCAACACCATTGCCGTGTTGCATACGGCGCGCAGGTCCTTTGCGTTTGCGTTGCCGTAAACGATACGGGTAATGAGGCGCTCCAGATCGAGCACGTGGGAGAGCTCCTCGCCAAGCTCGGCGCGCATCATAAAGGTGTTGCAAAGCTCCTCAACGGCGCTCTGACGGCGCTCGATGGCGGCAACACTGAGCAGCGGCTTTTCCACCCACTTGCGCAGCATACGCTTGCCTGCCGCAGTTTCGGCTTTATCCAGCACCCACAAAAGTGAGCCGTGCTTATCCTTGCTCCGCAAGGACTCGGTAAGCTCCAGATTGCGGCGTGTGTTAACGTCCATCTCCATATACTGACCGTCACTGTAAACGTTCAATTCACAAATGTAGGAGATGTCGCCTTTTTCTGCCTCTTCGATGTAGGAAAGGAGCGCACCGACGGCAGAGGTCATAGCGCGGTCCTCGAGATACTCATCCTTGACCTGCTCACCAAACTGCGCCATTACGCGCTCGCGCGCGGACGCATACTCAAAACGGGTATATTGGTTGTCACCGATGGCAACGTCCGGGCGGTTTGCAAGGAATTCCCCTACCTCGCCCATATTGGTGCGAGCGACGTTGACGATCACTTCACGGGGAGCGTAGGTGCCGATCTCGGCGCGCAGACGCGCATCGGCATTCTCGCCCGAAAAGCTGGTGGCATGCACCTCGCCGGTTGAAGCATCGGCAAAGCAGACACCATAGGAAAATTCGCTCATGCAAATGGCACACAGGTAGTTGTTGCTCTGCTCGGAGAGCAGGCTCGACTCCAGCAGCGTGCCAGGCGTGATCATGCGGATGACCTCGCGGCGTACAAGCCCCTTTGCAAGGGCGGGATCCTCTACTTGCTCGCAGATGGCGACCTTATAGTTCTTTTCGATCAGCTTACCAACGTACCCCTCGTAAGAGTGGAAGGGAACGCCGCACATGGGTGCGCGCTCTGCCTCACCGCAATCTCTGCCCGTGAGTGTCAGCTCCAGCTCGCGAGACGCCAAAATGGCATCGTCAAAGAACATCTCATAGAAGTCTCCGAGACGGTAAAAAACGATATAATCCTTATACTGATTTTTAATTTCCCAATATTGCTCCATCATTGGAGTCATGGCAGTATCTCCTTATCGGTAAAATGAAAATGATTTGACGGCAAGCCGTCTTGAATAGATGCGCACAAATGCGCATCATGATTTCTCGCTTTGCTCCATGAATTGAATTGCAAATCTTATGCGCGACAGCGCAATTCATGACCGCAAGTCAATTTATGCAACCGACAGTTGCAATTCATTGCAATTCGCTCTGCGAATTGCTTAGTGGCAACCCGAGCAGGTGCTGCAGTTGTGGGTGCAGCCCGAGGGTTCCTCGCCCGTGATCTGTGTCATAATGGTTTGGTTAACACTGTTCATCAGCTCGTTGACGACGGCTTGCGCGCGGTTAAGCTCTTCAAACGCGGGGTTCTTGACGATCAGCTCGTAAAGCTCGTCGATGCGGCGTTGAATGCTTTGGATCAGCTCCAGGTCGCGATCGTCCTGCGTAACTGCCTTTTGCATTGCTCTTTGTTGCACGTCGTATTCAACAAGATAGGTTTGCAGTTCCTTGTTTTCTTCGTAAGCGGTCTTGGCGGCATCAAGTGCTACCAGACGGGCATCGTCCTTCAGCTTCTGTCCGAGAGCGGCTGCAAGTTCAAAAATTTCCATGGTTATATATCCTCTTTTCTTTTGTTTCTGTTTTACTGTTTTTTGCCCCAGAGCGCAAACGCATCGGCACGCTCTATGGTAACGTTAATGAATTTGCCCGTATCGGCAGGCGTTCCCTCAAAAAAGGCGATCTTGTTGCCCTCGGTCCTGCCCGAATACAACGCCTCGTTGCCCTTGCTGACACCGTCGCACAAAACGCGGAGTGTTTTGCCAACGAGCTCCTCGTTGCGCGCTTGTCCGATCTCCTTTTGCAGAGCAAGCAGACGGTCAAAGCGAACGGCTGTGACCTCGCGCGGCACCTGCTCCATCTCGGCGGCGGGAGTGCCCTTGCGCGGCGAGTAGATAAAGGAGTAAAGCATATCAAATTGCACGCGGGAGAGCATTTGCATCGTGCCCTCAAAATCTTCCTCGGTCTCGCCCGGGAAGCCCACGATAATATCCGACGTGATGGTAACGTCGGGCATCTTCTCTTTCATGTAGTCAACGATACCGAGATATTTTTGGGTATCGTAATGACGGTTCATTTTGGCAAGGATGCGGTCACTGCCCGATTGCAGGGGCAAATGGAACTGATGGGCAATATGCTTGGAGGATGCCATTACGTCGATGAGCTTGCGGCTGGCATCCTTGGGGTGACTTGTCATAAAGCGGAGAATGAAATCCCCATCAATGGCATCGAGCTCGGCGAGCAGATCGGCAAAATCGTATCCGTCGGCGCGATCCTTGGCGTAGGAGTTGACGTTCTGCCCCAAGAGGGTGATATCCTTGTAGCCTGCGGCAACCAGCTCCTGCACCTCTGCGATGATCTTCTCCTTCTCGCGGCTGCGCTCGCGCCCGCGCACGTAAGGAACGATGCAATAGGAGCAGAAATTGTTGCACCCATACATGACAGAAACCCACGCGCGGTAGTCGCTCTCGCGGCGGATGGGAAGGTCCTCAACCACCGTGTATTCGGCTTCCTCGGGGCAATAGATGCGCTTGCCCGTTTCCAGCTTTTGCACAAGCAGCTGCGGCAAACGGTGAAGCGACGAGGGACCCATGACGAAATCGACGTAAGGATAGCGGAATTTGATATCCTCCTGACGGTGCTGCTGCGCCATCATACAACCGCCGACGGCAATCACGAGCGCGGGATTTTTCTCCTTGAGGTGCTTGTACTGCCCCACGATGGAGAGCGTCCTCTTTTCGGCGTGCTCGCGAATGGCGCAGGTGTTGACCACGATAAAATCGGCGTCCTTCGCTTCAGTGACAATGGCATACCCCATGGATACGCACATGCCTGCAAATTTTTCGCTATCCGCCACGTTTTGCTGACAGCCAAAGGTCTCAATAAACGCACCGCGCCTTTTTCCGGTCGATTCAAAAATGCGGTCGTTTTCGGCGCGCATGATCTCTATATATCGTTTTTGCTCTGCCGCATCAAGGGGCGGCAAGGGTGTGTTCTTCTTCATCGGTAATTCCTTTGGATATAATTTGAGCATAATAACTCTATTATATTATACTGTTTATAAAGAAAAAGTCAAGATATTTTGCGTAAATTTTCACCTTTGACAACAAAATACCCCCTCGCGCAAAAGTGCGAGGGGGTGAGATGATGAATTATTTTACAGTCACAAATCAGCCAATGCGGTAGTAAACCATATCTGTTGCACTGCCCTTTGCGTGAGCCCAAAGCAGAATAACACCGTCATTGGACTTTGCACAAAACTCGGGGGTAGAACCTACACCGGTAATGGTATCCAAAAGTACACCCATGTCGTTGTAAATTTCGTATTTGGTTCCGGCTGCATCGCTGGCATCCATAATGAGATAAAGACCGGAGCAGAGGTATTTCACCCAGCGCTTGCCCTCGGTTCCGTCCTTCTCGGTAGCCAAGGTTTTCAGCTCTCCGTTTGCATAAAGCTTGTATGCACCCTCTTTGGTTCTGAAGAATACGCTGTGATCCATTACGTGAATTTCGTCGATATCCTCGTCATTCAGATCACACTTTACGTCCAGATTCCAGTCGTAAATTCTGTTGTTCATCAGGAAGAGTTCACCGTTGCGTTGGCGTACGTTGAAATCTTCACCAACAATGTTACCGTTTTCGTCTACGATATACGAGCGGCCGTTAACGGTGTTGAGCAACCAACGGTTGTGAGCAAGCGCGGTGATGCCGTATTGTACGGTAACACCTGCGATGGAGAACTCAAGAGCACCTGCAATCTTGCCGTTGTTCTTCAGCGAGAGCAGCTTTGCGGCACTGCCGCTTTGGTTAATGCGTCCATCCTCAATGGGATAAGCGATCGCGATGTTTTCAACGTCCTTATGAACGCCCATATCCTCAGCTTCGACACCAAATGTGACCTCTTGAATGATGTAATCCAGCTCCAGATCTTTAACCTTTCCGGTTTTGGCTTCCAAGAGGACGGTGTGCAGATTGTACTTGCCGCCAAGCAGAAGGACGTCATACTTTTTTGCCATAATATCCTGACCGACGGCATATTGCACGATTACGTTGCCGTTGGAAAGGATGTGGGCGTGAGTCGACAGATCAAAAAGCGCGCTATCGGAAGTGAGAATATCGTATACGGGGGGAATATAAGCAATCACGGTATTCAAGTTGCTATCGTAGATAGATACCGAATACTCCTCGGAGTAATAGACGAAATCAACGTAATACTCCCCTGCTTTTTTGAAGGAAGGGCTGGGCTTTTTTCTGGTGCTGATCCAATCAAAGGCAAATGCTGCGCTGCCGTCCTTGGATACGCGATACACCTTTTCCTGAATGGAAAAGAGATCGGCAGCCGTCCAGATGCTATTGAGGGTCTTGCTTCCGTCTACGTCCTTCAGAGTTACAAGCTCGGTGCCGTCCTCCGCCCAAACGGTTACGTCACACTCGGACTTGGAAAAACTGGTAACAGTTCTGGTTTGTTTTGTAACGACCACCAGACAAACTGCTTCATCGTCGATATACACAATCTCTTTTTGCAACGTGTATTCTACGGTCTCTTCACCACCGTCAAATTTGGTAACGGAATTTTCACCCTGCCAGATGACCTTGTTGGTTGCTACGTTGTAAATGGTGTACGTTGCATGCTTGGCGGTTGGGTTTTTGCCCTGCAAAATGATAACGTTGCCCATTCTGGCATTCATTTCATTGATGTTGATCGTGCCGCCAAGCTCCAGCTTTTCAAGAGTCGTGCGCGAAGCATCAATGTCGGGTTGATAATCCTTGTCGATAAAATTTTTAAACTTGATGTTTCCCGAGAGCAGCGAGCAGGATGACAGTAGCATAACCATGCAGAGCATCATTGCGGCAATTGCGAACAAATTTTTCTTCATTGACATTTCCTCCAAACGGTATATTTCAAAGCCTGTGCTTTGTTAACATAATTATACCATAAACAGAAAACCGTGTCAAGGGAATGCGTGCACATAGTGAACAACAGATAATAAGTTTTTAACTGCAGATAACAAACGAAAAGAAAAAATGTTCTCAAATTCAATTTTGCCACGTAATTTGTTGCTCGGTGAAAAGGGGAAAGCGAATAAGCGCTCCCCCATCGAGGCCACACTTGTGAAGATCCACCGCCGAGATGGCGCGGTTATCGTAGGTGGTGTAATAATACATGCCACGGTCGAGGTTGATGCAGGACGTATACGCCGTCAGTTCCAATCTCCCGTCCTCAAGGCGCACGCATCCGCGCACCTGCTCCACCGCCCCCAAAATGTGAAAGAACTGCGACACGCTTGCCGCCTCGTCCCCATCGCACACCGCATTTTCTCTCACAAATGCGGCGCGCACAAAGCGAGATGCTGAGGAAAGATCCCCCGGCAGCCCCATCGCCCCCATTCCCCGACTGTAAGGTGTAAGAAACCCTTTTCCAAAATTCGCCGCGGGGGGCTCTTTTGAGAGCGTCATATAGTCGCAAAGATGCGTAACGTGGTAAGGAAACGGCGGATTGTTGGTCAGGACTCCTACGGGATTTTCGTAGACGTGAAGCCCATCTGCAAGGCTTTCTACAACAAGGCAAGCATCCCGATCCGCCACCATCCAATGCAAGGGAGAGAGCGGCAGATCCTTGCTAAATGGCGTGTTGCACAGATGCAGACGGCAAAGGCACTCGCGCGCCTCTTCGACACTTTTGCAACGCCCCAAAAGCCAAGGGATCAGCTCAAAGGGGGCGACGTTTTCCTTGCCCTCTTGCAGGGGAAAATAGCAGGCGTTGGTAGGAAAATTCAACCCCGCCACACCAAGACCGCATTCGTTTGCCGCCTCGTAATAAAGCGGATAACCGTCTCTGACCGTTCCCATCCCAATGATGGCGTAGTGGCTTCCCTCCCCCTTGGCGTGGCGAAAGGAAAGCCCGAAATTACGCGGCGTAACGATGACCTCCTCGCCATAGGAGCATTCAATATCCAGCGTGCGCCCAAAGTAGGCATCCGCCGTTTTGTAGGTGATAGCAGTGCACATTTTTTTACTCCCCCTTTTTGTTTACTGTTTCCAATTTTGGGGGAATTATGAGCGCACAAAAAAAGATGTTGGGCAGTGACGCCCAACATCTTTTTGCATTGAAAATTTTACTTCCACATGTAAATGAAAAACCACTTACCCATGTAATGCTCGTGATCCTTCATGTTTTCGATCGTGATCTTTTCGCTGATCTTTTCGATCAGCAATTTTCCTGCGGGAGCGCCCCAAGCCTTACGGGTGGTGTTGAAGGCAAAGAACTTGCCGTTGACGATGCATTTGATCCAAAGGTAGCCGTTGCTGATGGCGAATTCGGCAGCATTAAAATCGGCAAACGGAAGCTCCTTTCTGATCCCCAATTTGTCGTTGGTGCAAATCATGGACGTATCGGTGAGCTCGGCAAAATAGCCGGTAAAGGCTCCACGTGTAGCAAGAACGCCCTCATCACTGCTGACAACGATCTCAAGTGCCTTGTTTTGGTCGAGGTTGTTTTCTTCACAGTATTTTTTAAAAGTCATCATTGTTTTTAGTCTCCTTTATCGTTGTTTTTTGTCCAGACAAGACTGCCTTCGATCTTGTCGAATTTAATATCGCTATGATCGGCATAATCGAACAGAGAGAACTGCCAATCAACGGGATAGGTGTCGAGATAGCAGAAGATCTTGTGCATGATCTCATCGCGCTGCTCGTCGGTGCCACCCCAGAAGTGAATGATAAATGCGCTGGTAAAGAAGGTTTCGCTGATGGTCTTGCGAACCAGGTAGATGTTTTTGACGATGTCCCCGTCGATGGTGTGGATGAACGCCAAAATGTCCTCCAGCATTCCCTCGGGCAGGTGCTCCGCGCTCAATTTATCGGTCTTGGAAAGAATACCCGTTTGGCTGTACTCGTCCTTATCCTTTTGCGCCATTTGTTGCGCACGTGCGCGATATTCGAGCAATTCCTTTTCTCTGCCCGTCATGCAGTAGAACTGACCGATCATCTGCAAGCCCTCTTCCATAAAGTTATGGTTGGTCTCCATTGCGTGATAGATCAGGTCAACGCCTGCCTCGTCGTAACGGTAAAGCAGCTTGCAGCCCTTTTGATAATATGCAAGGGGTGAGGAGTTTTCGTCAAGCTCGGCAATGGCGCGCTCGCAAAGCTCGTCTGCCTCGGTTTGACGGCACAGTTGGCGAAGATCGGAAAGGATATCGCCAAAGCCCTCGGCGGTAACGGGAGATCCCGCTTCTTTCCAAGCGGTTACGCGGGCAAGCGGCTCAAGGTACGCCTCTTTGCGGGTCTGCTCGTAGTTCACCCAGCCCTCGGCAAATTTTTGGTCGGCAAGATCAAGTGCCTTTTGCAGCTCCGCGCGGTATTCGGGGGAGCTTGCGTCCTCGATCAGCTCGGGCTTCTCGATGCCCAGAATTTCAAAACGCATCTTTTTGGTGGGGTGCGACGCGTTATTGGGAAGGATCTCCAAGTCGATCATGGCGTCCCAATCGGCGTGACGTGCTTCGATCGCTGCTTTAAATACGGCAATACGTCCCGACAAAAAGTGGGGGTCGGGGGTCTCACTTGCAAACATAGGCTCCTCGTCGTCGACACCGTTTTCCCATTGGAACTTATCATCGTAGCTCAATTTGAGCAGAGCCGATGCGGCAGTTTTGGCGTCTCCGTGCACCAGCATATCGCGATCCGCCTCACTCTCGTGCACAACTGACGTGGCGTAGGAGTAGATCATGTGGTTAAAGAGATAGTAAACGTCAAAAAACGTGAACACGTTGGTAACAAACAGCATCAATTTGGAGTGCGGCTTGCCCTCACCGATCCACGCGCCGTACCTCATTTCAAAGTCGTTTGCGCGGTTTTTATCAGCCACGTGTGAGAATTCGTGCAGGCAAATGGAATAGAGCTCCTCTTGGGAAAGAATATTGAGCAGCATGATGCCAAATTGCAAATAGAAGGTTTTGCCGTCGCGTAAAATACCTGCGTTGCAATCCATACCGAGCCGCACGATGATCTCTCCGCGGCAACCCAGTGCGTTGGCGGCGCGATCAACCACTGCATAAATTTGAGGATAGTCGGCACGGTTGAGCACGGGGACATTAGGATTGATCTCAGGGGGAACAGGCTTGTATATTCTGCTATACGCAGCTGCAAATATCAAAGCCGCATACATCATAAACGCATAGGCGTGCGATGCCTCAACGGTCAACATTCCCGCAAACAGTGCGGCACAAGCGCCCAACAGCCAGATCAAAAAGGCATAAACAGAGCTCATGCGACGGATGCTTTGCAGCTTGAAGAGCAGCGCGCCCGATGCCTCTTGCGCGAGCTGACGCTGGCGGAGCATTTTGCCCTGTATATCGGCAACCTTGGCGCGATTGATGCGCCCCATGTACATTTTGGCGGCAAGAAGATTGACGCCCAGCAAAACAACAGGTAAGAGGCCAAGCACCAAAAACAGGACCATCCGCCCATCACTTGGTGAAAGGGTTTGCCAAACCACTCCGGCGATCACAAAAAGAATCGTTGAGAAAATAACGGCTATGTAACGTAGGGCTTTATTCATGTCAGTCCTCCTTGGGGTTCGTTTTTGCGTTTGATAGCATCATCAATTAAAGATAGTATAGCATAGAAGCGCGGGATTGTCAAGCAAAAACAACCAATGTGTCATTTCTTTTGGAATTGGGCGTCTCTGCAACGCAAAAAGCACCCCTTCGGGTGCTTTTCCTTGTGAGATAATGAATTCGTGACCACAACTTCGCTTCGCTCGTATGGAGAATTGTTTTTTGCTTTTGTTATTTCTAAACAAGTATACAATTCTCGTGGTGTTCCTCATAGCATCATACGCCCAACAAAACAAAGAGGATACCTCATTTGGTATCCTCTTTGTTTGGTGGGGGATGGTGGATTCGGACCACCGAAGTCGATGACAACAGATTTACAGTCTGCCCCCTTTGGCCGCTCGGGAAATCCCCCATATTTTGGGTCACGTTTTGTGACCCTTTGGAGCTGGTGATCGGAGTCGAACCAACAACCTGCTGATTACAAATCAGCTGCTCTGCCATTGAGCCACACCAGCGAATTGTTCGTTTGCGAACTGTATTCGCTTTCGCAACGGGAATATTATATCACAGGAGTTTGCGTTTGTCAAGCCTTTTTTGAAAAATATTTTTATTTCTTTTTTCTTTTCCTTTTTTCACCAACATTGCCGCTTGACAATCCCCCCATCCTATGTTATAATACCCTTCGACAAATACATCCTTGGAGGTCTTTATGAATACCAAAACAAAGGAGCACGCACTGTTCGCGCTTGGCGTTGCCATTTGCGCGGGCGTTGCAGGAATTTCGGTTCTCTTGGAGCATCTCATCCCCGGCGGACTCTTGGGCGCATCCATCATCGCGCTGTTTATGGGAACCATCATCAACAGCTTTTTCCATCCTACGTGGATCAAGCCCGCACTCAAATTCGTATCCAAAAAGATTTTAAAGGTCGCCATCATTCTGTTGGGCGCTTCCCTTTCGGTCGGCACCATCATGTCGGTTGGCAAAATGACCTTTTTTGTAATGATCTTCACCTTCCTCATGTGCTTTGGCGGCGGCTATTTCGTGCGTAAGATCTTCAAATTGAATTGGAAGCTTGGCAACCTGATCTCCGCAGGAACAGGCATTTGCGGCGGCTCGGCGGTGGCGGCGATTGCTCCCGTAATTGATGCTGACGACAAGGATATCGCCTTTGCAATGTCCTCAACTTTCCTTTTTGATATGGTCATGATCGCGCTCTACCCCTTGATGGGCAAGGCACTTGGAATGAGTGACATCGCCTACGGCATTTGGGCGGGAACGTCTGTCAACGACACCGCAAGCGTGGTGGCATCTGGATATGCCTTCTCCGAGATTGCCGGAGACTTTGCCACCATGGTAAAGCTCACCCGTACCATTGCGATCATTCCCACCGTCCTCGTTTTCGCCTTTGTTGGTACCCGTATGAAGCAAAAAGAGCTGCAAGCGGCAGGCGGTGAGAGCAAAAAGGTGAACATCGTTAAGATCATCCCTTGGTTCATTTGCGGATTTTTGGCTCTCGCCATTATCAATAGCATCGGTTGGATTCCCGCATCGGTTTCGGGCGTGATGAAAACAACCAGCAAATTCTTAATAGTATCCGCATTGGCGGCGATTGGTCTTGGAACAAGCATCACAGACTTTAAAAAAGCAGGACTTGCGCCGATGTTTTACGGCGTCACCATCGATACGCTCGTCACCCTGACCGCTCTTGGCGTGATTTGGCTGATGGGGTTGATGTGATTTTCACCCTCTTACGCGCGCGTATATATATAAGGTTGAAAATTTGCAAAAAACTTTCAAAAAAATACAAAAAAATGTGAAAAAGCCCTTGACAAGTGGGGACGTTTGTGATATAATGTCCGTACCTCTGCCTAAGGGCTT
>JAZNYU010000134.1:0-1938 GCA_045594605.1 Eubacteriales bacterium | reverse complement strand
CAACATTCACGTTTGGGACTACACCACAAACTTCCACTACTACATCTCCACCTTTGCAAACCTGTTCACCATTCGTGAGAACATGAGATTCTACGCAGAGAACAACGTTGTTTCCATGTTCCCGCAGGGCAACAGCCAAGGCTGGTCGGGTGAGTTTGGTGAGCTGCGCGCTTACCTCCTTGCAAAGCTGATGTGGAACCCCTACATGAGTGAGGAAGAATACTACAGCTATATGGATGATTTTCTCAAGGCTTACTACGGTGCCGGCTGGCAACAGATCCGCTACTTTATCGACGACACCATTCGACTTGCTGCCAACGGCGGATACGCCATTAACAGCGACGAGACCCCCGGCAAGGCTGTTTGCGGACAAGGCATTTACGATCATCCCTTTACCGTCATTACCAGAGAAGAATATTACTACCACGAGCTGATTTTTGATCAATACTGGGCTGTTGCCGAGGAAATGGCAGGCAACAGAGCTGAGTACGTAAGACGCTCGATGCTGCAATGGCGCCTGACCAAGCTTTATCTGCGTCCCAACGCCGAGGAAGCCGCAAAGCTGATTGCCGATGCCAAGGCATTGGGTGTTCCGTGGAGCGAAGGAAGGCCCAACGTTCAAGCATCCTCCGACCTCTCCCTCTCCCCCTTCTTCTGGAGCTACGGTTGATCTTGACTTGAAATCATCTATTCGATAAAGAGAAACGACTATGAAAAAAACACTGACATCTGTCAATATTACATCCGGCAACGAGCCCACCGCACGTCACGCCGCCCTTGAATTGCAAAAGTATCTACAACAAAAAGGCGTTGACATCTCTCCTGACGGTTTTCCCATCTCGATCGTTATAGACGAGTCCTTTGAGCAGGACAGCTACAAGATCGAGGCTTGCCTGAAAGGCGACGAAGGTATGACCGTCCGCGGTGACAAGTGCGGCGTGCTCTATGGCGTTTACAACTTTTTGGAGGCATATGCCGACATCCGCTTCTTTACTCCCACGCTGGAAATCTGCCCTAAGGGAGATATCGTCATCCCCCACGGGCTCGTGCTGGAGCATAACCCCGCCATCAAGGCGCGCCGCCTGACCTGGCGCAGCATTCAAAAAAGCACCGATTGGTGCGCAAAGAACGGCGTGAACATTTGTGACGCCGAGCTTGGCGAGGAGCTTGGCGGCTCTCGCCTCAACTATGGCAAGCTGTTTGTGCACACCATCAACGTCCTTGCCGAAACCACCTATCCCTACCCCGCCTATGGCACGAACCCCTGCCTGACCGACCCGGCGGTTTTGGATAAGGTCATTCAAAACGCGCGCAAGGCACTTGAGGAAAACCCAAAGATCAATATCATATCGGTTTCGCAAAACGACTTTAACGGTCACTGCAAATGCCCCAACTGCCGCAAGATAGAGGAGGAGGACGGCACCCCCGCAGGTCCTCTGATCCGCTTTGTCAACAAGGTTGCCGAAAATCTCGAAGCAGATTATCCGCACCTGACGGTTGACACGCTTGCTTACCAGTACACGCAAAAAACACCTGCGGTCTCAAAGCCGCGCCACAACGTGTGCATCCGCTTGTGCTCCATCAACTGCTGCTTTACCCATCCGCTGGACAACAGCGAATGCGCCAACAGCAAAAAGTTCTACAACGACATCGTCGGCTGGGGCAAGATCTGCAACAAGCTGCACATCTGGGACTATACAACAAACTTCCATTACTATATCTCCACCTTCCCCAACCTCGGCGTCATTCACAAGAACATGCGCTTCTTTGCCGAAAACCACGTGGTCTCGATGTTCCCGCAGGGCAACAGCCAGGGTGAGTCGGGCGAGTTTGGTGAGTTGCGCACTTACCTTCTTGCCAAGCTGATGTGGGACCCCTACATGAGCGAGGAGACCTACTACGGGCTGATGGATGCCTTCCTTGCTGCTTACTACGGTG
>JAZNYU010000133.1:0-2945 GCA_045594605.1 Eubacteriales bacterium | reverse complement strand
GATCTGTCTTGCCGCCTCGCGCAAGGCTTGCAGTTTGCTTTGCTCCATTTTGTACCTCCATGGGGTTTAAACTTCCCTTTTATTATATCCCAATTATGTGTTCTTGTCAATAAGAAAGCGGATTTTGTGGGAAAACTTCTTTCAAGAAGTTCCCCCCGCATTCTCTCCAAAAACTTTTCTCTCAAAGTAAGTCAAAAATTTCACAAAACCTATTGATAATTTTCCCAATTTGTGGTATGATATATGCGTATGAGCAAAATTCTTATTTTTTGAAAGGAATGAAAAATTATGACCTACAACAAAAAGTCGATTGAAGATATCGAAATCAAAGCCGGTCAAAAGGTATTTGTCCGTTGCGATTTCAACGTCCCCATGAAGGACGGCGTTATCACCTCCGATAAGAGAATCGTTGGTGCTCTGCCCACCATCAAGTACCTGATGGAAAAGGGCGCAAAGGTTATCCTCTCCTCTCACATGGGCAAACCCCACGCAATCTTCACCCCCAACTTCAAGTTGGACAAGAAGGAGCAAAAGAAGGTTGACGCTCTTCCCGAGAACGAGAGAGAGGCTGCTACCGCAGAGCTCAAGGCAAAGGCACTCAAGAACGACCCCGTTAAGTTCACCCTCAAGCCCGTTGCCGATCGCCTCAACCAAGACCTTGACGGCAAGGTTACATTCGCAACCGATATCATCGGTGAGGATGCACAGGCAAAGGTTGCCGCTATGGAAAACGGCACTTGCGTACTCATTGAGAACGTTCGTTTTGACGCTCGCGAGACCAAGAACAACCCCGAGTTTGCAAAGGCTCTGGCTGACCTTGCAGGTGAGGGCGGTCTGTTTGTAAACGACGCTTTCGGTACTGCTCACCGTGCACACGCATCCACCGCAGGTGTTGCTGATTACCTCCCCGCAGTTTGCGGCTACCTGATTCAAAAAGAGATCGGCGTTATGGGCAAGGCACTTGCTGATCCCGCACGTCCCTTCGTTGCAATCCTTGGTGGAGCAAAGGTTTCCGATAAGATCGGCGTTATCAACAACCTGCTTGAAAAGTGCGACACCCTCATCGTTGGCGGCGGCATGGCTTACACCTTCTTTGCTGCTAAGGGCTACAGCGTTGGTACTTCCCTTTGCGAGACCGACAAGATCGACCTTGCAAAAGAGATGATGGCAAAAGCAGAAGCCAAGGGCGTTAACTTCCTGCTCCCCATCGACAACAAGGTTGGTAAGGAATACGACGAGAACACCGAGTCTATGTACGTTGACTCCAACAAGATCCCCGATGATTGGATGGGTCTTGACATTGGTCCCAAGACCTGCGAGCTCTTCTCCGCAGCCATCAAGGGCGCAGGCACCGTTGTTTGGAACGGCCCCATGGGTGTTTCCGAATGGAAGAACTTTGCAACCGGTACCGAGACCGTTGCCGCAGCAGTTGCTGACTCCGGAGCAGTTTCCATCATCGGCGGCGGCGACTCCGCAGAGGCTGTTGAGCGTCTCGGCTTTGGCCCCAAGATGACTCACATCTCCACCGGTGGCGGTGCATCTCTCGAGTTCCTCGAGGGCCTCGAGCTCCCCGGCATTGCTTGCCTGCTCGACAAATAATTTATCCTAAAAATTCAAACGGGGAACGGCGAGCCGCCGTTCCCCTTATTTTGTAAAAAAGAGAGGAAATTGACATGAATCCTGCAAAAAGAAGAACCGTGATTGCCGGCAACTGGAAAATGAACTTTACCCCTGCCGAGGCAACTGCGTTTATCAACGAAATTAAGCCCATGGTTGCAGGCAAGGACAACTGCGACATCATCTTTTGCGCTCCCTATGTTACCATCGCGGCTGCGCAAGAGGCTGCAAAGGGCTCTAACATTAAAATTGGCGCCGAGAACGTTCACTTTGCTGAAAAAGGCGCTTACACCGGCGAAGTTTCTGCCAAGATGCTGACCGCTTGCGGTGTGGAATACGTGATCATCGGCCACTCCGAAAGACGCCAATACTTTGGCGAGACCGACGAGACCGTTAACCTGCGCACCAAGGCTGCTCTCGCTGCCGGCATGAAGGTCATCCTTTGCCTGGGCGAGGTGAAGGAGCAACGTCTTAGCGGCATCACCGACGAGGTTGTTGCTATGCAGACCAAGCTCGACCTGCAAGGTGTTTCCGCTGAGGAAATGAAGAACGTTATCATCGCTTACGAGCCTGTTTGGGCAATCGGTACGGGTCTTACCGCTACCCCCGAGCAAGCCGAGGAGACCTGCGGCACAATCCGCAAGGTTCTCGCTTCTATGTACGGCGAAGACGTTGCCGAGTCTGTAACCGTTCAATACGGCGGCTCGATGAACGAAAAGAACGCAGCCGAGTTGCTCGCTAAACCCAACGTTGACGGCGGCCTCATCGGCGGCGCTTCCCTCGTTGCAGAAAAGTTTACCGCTATTGTTGATGCGGCTCAATAATTTTTGACAGAAAAGAGATTGTGGGGGAACCTTTTTCGCGAAAAAGGGTTCCCCCACACCCCTTCCAAAAAGCGCTCTAACAAAAGGTCTAAAAATAGAGTTGTCAGCGCACTAACAGACGGACGGCGCGAGGGTAACCCTCGCTTTGGCTCTCGCAAACGGTCAGGCACCTCCAAGACCCTGCCCGTTAAGAGAGTTGTTTGCCATTGGCGCAGACCGTCGAGGACGCCAATCCCTACAAGGGCAAACATAAATTTTGTAGGGACCGGCCTCCCGGACGGTCCGAGAAAACGAAAAAATCTCTGCAAATAAAGGCGGGCGACCAATGGTCGCCCTACGGTTATTATGAAATTCATTGTAGGGGCGACCAGTGGTCGGGCCCTTTTTGTAAACGATAACGGTTTGTTTTCGGGAGGAGCAAGCCCTTGCCCTACCAAGATACAATAATAGGGATAGCAAGTATGCTATCCCTTTGTGTTATCAACTTTTTTAGCGGATGGGGTC
>JAZNYU010000132.1:0-13240 GCA_045594605.1 Eubacteriales bacterium | reverse complement strand
CCCCGTGAGGAGCACGTTATCAAGCTCCGTTTCGGTCTCTACGATGGTCGCACCCGTACTCTTGAAGAGGTCGGCAAGGAATTTGACATTACCAGAGAGCGTATCCGCCAGATCGAAGCCAAAGCTCTGCGCAAGCTCCGTCACCCCAGCCGTGCCCGTCACCTCAAGGGCTTTATGGAGTGATTTTGGTTCACTGTAACAAAAACAAAACACCCGAATTGTGCACATTGGTGTAACACATAAGCAATGTGCCAAAAACTGTAAGTGTATATTTGTGCATAGTCCCATTCATTTATGAACGCCCCGTGTCCAAGGGGAAGGGGATGTGCCGTGTTGCGAATTTCGTAACAAAAAATTCACTTGACAGAAAGACGAAAAGGGTGTAAAATATAGCGTATAGATGTATTTTCATTACCGCGCTCGCGCGTACGCGAGAGGCGGCGCCACGATTTTTGGGAGGAATAACCATGAACAAGAGACTGATCGCTTTATTTCTTTGCCTCGTAACCCTGTTCACCGTCGGTCTGACTAGCTGTGCCGACAGTACGGAAGAGGATGCAAAGCAAGAATTGGAGCAAGCAAAGGTTGCAAGTAACATGACGCTTACGATGTGGGTCGTTTCCGAGTCCCCTGTGTCCGAGAGCATCCGCAACGATGTCACCAAGGCAATCAACGCTTTGACCAGAGCAAAATATAAGACCCAGCTCGAGATCTACTACCTCACCGAAGAGGAGTATTTCGACAGGGTGACCGCAGCAATGGCGGCGTTTAATGCAGCCAAAAAGCAGCAAAACGCCAACAAGCCCGCCCAAACAGGCACGACCAATGAGGAAGAGAGCGGCACCACTGTTGAAGAGATCATTACCGACGAGCACGGTATGTACCGTGACAACTACCCGATCGTACTGGAAAATCAGGTAGACATCATTTACATCGGTGACGTAAAGGACGGAGAAGGCAAGCTTCTGATGTCCGGTCAACAAATGTACAATGCACTCCGCGCAGGCGACTGGCTCGCTCCTCTTGATGACACCATCAAGGGTGACGCCAAAAAGCTGAAGGAGTTCGTTTCTCCTACACTGCTCTCCGCCGTTCAGGAGAAGGGCGTTACGTACGCAATCCCCAACAACAACGTCATTGGCGAATACACCTTTATGTGTCTGAACAAGACCTTGATAGACCGTTACTCTCTGCATGGACACCTGACCAGAGGCTCCATCAAGAGCTTTGCAAATCAGCACGTTTATCAGTTCATCGATCAGATCGCACGTTACGAGTCCAACATTCTGCCCATAGATGCAACCTATGAGGAATGCTTGGCGCAGCTCGCTTACTACTGGAACATTGATCCCGAGGATTATTCCATCAACAACGATCAGTTCTCCATTTTCGGCACTCCCTTGTTCAACACACAACCCAACCGCGGTCAAAACGCAGTTGGCGTTCAGGTTCTGCTCGAGAATGAGGACTTCAGAGAGCACTATCTCGCAATTAACGAATACCGTCTCGGTCAAAAGTATCACTATTTGGATACCGATGAAGAGAACCCCATCGTTTTCTTCAGAAATGAGGACAACAAGGATACGACCTACGCTTCCTACGGCGTTAAGTTCGTCAAGGGTAGCCTTGCAGAGCTGAACTCCAAGGGCAACTACGTAGATGAAAACGGCGTAGAATACTATGCTGTTCCCATCGCTTACCCGACTGCTACCGCCGAAGATATTTACGGCAATATGTTTGCTGTTGCAAAAACGACTCTTGACGTTGATCGCAGCATGCAGATCATTACCTACCTCAACACCAACGCAGAAATCCGCAACCTGCTGCAATACGGCATTCAAGGTCAGCATTACACCATCGAAAACGGTGTGGTTGCCCGCGTTGCCGACAAGAACAACAACTACTACATGATGGACCTCTACGCTACGGGCAATGCATTTATTGCACACCTTGAGCCCGGCATGAATGCGTCCATTTGGGAAAACGGCAAGAACCAGAACAGAGACTCCCTGGTTGAACCCATGCTGGGCTTTGACCTTGCAGAGTATGCAGATTCCGCTACCGCGTTCGGTATGCCGATCGTGATCGCCAACTCCAAGAGCTATCAAACAGCCTTCCTCTCCGGCTTGAGTAAGGAAGTCCTCTGCGAGGATGCCGTTCTCAAGCTTTGGATCGAAGACAGTGATGCCAGAGGCCCCGGTGTTTACGTTCTCCGCACCCGCGAAAAGACACTTAACAACGAGTATTTTGAGATCCTGTACTTCTACAACAGCACCGGTGCATATCGCTTTGGCGTTCAGTCCGAAGAAGTACCCAAGGAGGGTGGAACCGGTTACTACCGCAACAACACCTACACCTACGTTGAGGATGAAAATCTCTCGGCTTACGATAAGGAAAAGGGCTACACCCTGTCCATCGTTTATGACGTTTGCATGACCAGATACGAGGGCAGCTATAAGGTTCTTCAAAACGGTGCAGAGCAAGCGCACCTTGAGGTTTTCCCCAGCAAGGAAAAAACCTACGCTTTCAATCTTTACAACACCGAGTCTTACCAACTCAACGTTTACGGCGACCTTTACCTCGCAGATTTCTATGACAACAAAGAGATCTTTGCGCAGCTGTCTGCTTTCTATAACGAGCTCGTAAAGGAACCGGACGAAAACAACAAAAACAAGGTTAAGACGAACGTTGGCTTCTTCTGGAAGGATGAGACTTCCAGCGAGACCAAGAATTATTACCACATCATTCTCTACCGTGCAAACACAACACATGCCACCATGTTTGACGTTGTTCCCGTCATTTCCGGCAACAAGATCAGCTTGTCTGTCAACTACACCGAGTACATGACAAATCCGATCACAAACCCTGATGGATACGAGGGCGGTAGCATAAGAGGCTTGAGACCCGGTAAGAGATATCTCTTGCACTATCTCACTTTGGAGACTGAAAAGGATCTTGAGTTTGATACCTACCTGACCGAAGAGGGTGAGGAAAAAGCTGCTATCTTCTACAATCTCTCTCAAACCACCAAAGAAGAGCTGGAAAACGGTCCTCTGGTGAACGAGTTTGGCGAGGATATCACCTCTCGCGATCTCTCCAACATCGCTTACGTTGACTTCGACGTACACGGTCTTTTGAACACCGAGGTCGTTAAGTACATGGCAGAGCTCAATGACATTGCCATGGGACTTTTGAACAGCTGCAGAACGACCGAAGAACTCAAAAAGATGGTTGATCACCTGGCTCTGTTGTTCAACACCGAGGAGCAACTGGTCAGCCTGTACGCAAATTACGGCATTGACGTAAGCAAAATGAGCGGTGCTGATAATGTAGACAAGAACTTTGTTGCAGTTGTCAACGATCCCAACTCTTTGGTTTACGAAAAGAAGTTTGGCGAGCTCTTCTATCAGCTTACACACATCACAAACTATGGAACAACAGAAAAGGTCCTCGGAGCTTCTCCTGCTATTCCTGAAATGAACGTGTATGAATATGATGAGTTCCGCACGCTGCTTTATTCGCCTTACGGTATTTACTATTTGTGGATGGAGGCATATCAGTATCTGCCTGCAGACATGAAGCCTGCAGAATAATTCTGGGGTGCCTCAGTTCGCGCAGAACAAAACCTACACGTAAATGGAAGAAACCCACCGAATTCTTTCGGTGGGTTTCAACCTTTTTAGGTGTATTTCAAGTTTAGCTTGAATTCGCGTTGCCACTTGGGTGTGGATTTTGTTCTGCGCGAACCGAGGCACCACGACACCTTAACGGCTTTTGTGCAGCTTTTTTTGGCGCTCATTTTTACAAAAACAAAACTTTTTTGCAAATGGTACTTGTAAAATTGCAAAGGGTATGATAAAATGGTAGAAAGAGAACCCTTGAAAGGAAGATTTACTATGTTTGGAGAACAAAAGGTCTGCTATTCCGGCGTACAGCCCAGCGGCAACCTGACTATTGGAAACTATCTTGGCGCGATCAAAAACTTTAACGAGTATTCGGAAAAATATAAGACGTTTTATTGCGTAGTTGACGAGCATGCCATCACGGTCCGTCAAAATCCCGCGGAGCTTCGCCGTCGCACCTACGAGACGCTGGCTCTTTATATGGCTTGCGGTCTCGACCCCGAAAAAAATACCCTTTACGTGCAGTCCATGGTGCATGAGCACGCCGAGCTTGCATGGCTGCTCAACTGCTTTACCATGTTTGGCGAGCTCTCTCGCATGACGCAGTTTAAGGATAAGAGTGCAAAGCATGCGGACAACATCAATGCGGGGCTTTTCACCTATCCCGTCCTGATGGCGGCGGACATTCTTTTGTATCAAACCGACGTTGTTCCCGTAGGCATCGACCAAAAGCAACACGTTGAGCTTTGCCGCGACATTGCCAACCGCATCAACCAGATCTATCCCGACATGTTCACCGTTCCCGAGCCGATGATGGCAAAGAGCGGCAAAAAGATCATGTCCTTGGCTGATCCCACCAAAAAGATGAGCAAATCCGATGAAAACGCCAACGCGGTGGTTTACATTTTGGATGACAAGGATACCATCATTCGCAAATTCAAAAGAGCTGTGACCGATTCCGAGGCGGAGATCCGTTTCTCGGAGGATAAGCCCGGTGTGAGCAACCTGATGACCGTTTATTCCTGCTTTACGGGCAAGAACTACGACGAGATCGAGCGCGAGTTTGCCGGTAAGGGCTATGGCGACTTTAAGCTTGCCGTAGGCGAGGCTACTGCCGATGCACTCGCACCCGTTCAAGCGCGTTTTGCCGAATTGATGGCAGATAAGGCGGCGCTTGAGGCGCAAATGAAGCGCGGAGCAGAGGAGGCATCCTACTACGCACGCCGCACGCTTTCCAAATTTCAAAAGAAGCTTGGCTTTGTGCAAATTCGGTAAAAAATTCCGTTTGTTGCATAACGCATCCAAAAGAAGGGGAAAATCCGTATGGGTTTTCCCTTATCTTTTTTGAATTTGGATAGGAGCATTTGTATGTACGTACTGATCGGTTTGTTTGTTTTTCTTTTGTGTTACGTTCTCACGCCCGTTGTGGCACGCCTTGCCTGGAGGATCGGTGCGGTGGACGTCCCCTTGGACGGTCGCCGTATGCATCGCAGGAGCATTCCGCGCGATGGGGGAGTGGCGATTTTTGCCGCCTTTCTCATCGGTCTTGCTGTCCTTGGCGAGTGGGACATCTGTTTGATCTGCCTTGCCGTAGGCAGCGGCATTATGGTACTGGTCGGTCTTGCCGACGACATTTTTGGGCTTGGTGCGTGGACAAAGCTTTTGTTTCAGGTTGCCGTGGCAACGGCGGCGGTTTTTGGCATTGGAATTACCGAGGGGATCTGGACGTTTGGCGCGATCTTCTGGGTAGTGCTCCTGACCAACGCCCACAACTTTATTGACGGTATGGATGGGCTTTTGTGCGGCTGCGGTGCCGTTGAATGCCTGATGCTTGGCGCCTGCTTTTTGATCGCGGGGCAGGGGATTTTGGGCATCGCGTCTCTGTATTTAATGGCGGCGTGCCTTGCATTTCGCGTCTATAACCGCTATCCCGCACACGTGTTTGCTGGGGACTGCGGTTCCGAGGCGTTGGGCTTCGCGCTGGGGATGCTATCACTCCCTTTGTTTACAGTGGGGATCCATCTTTCCGCTCTTGCACCCTTCTTTATCTTTGCCTTTCCCATCATCGATCTTGTCAGCACGGTGGCAAGACGACTTTTGCACGGGTACAGTCCCTTCCGCGCCGATCGGGCACATCTGCACCACCGCGTGTTTGCGGCAGGACTTTCGCACGCGGAATGCACCGATATTTTAACGAGCCTTTGTGCGGTTTTTGGCGTTTTGGGCGTGCTGATCAGCGCCCCGAGCCTGTGGCTTTGGGCAGGCATTCTGTGCCCCCTTGCGGCTCTGTTTTTGGCATCGGTCAAGCGATACGTTTTGCTTTCGGGGCACTAAGGGAGTATCTTTTCCAATTTATGGATATAAAATAAAAGAAAAGGAAGATTGTTTTTGCAATTTTCCTTTTTTCGCTTGACAAAAGGCACATAGTTGTGCTATTATGTATATGTAGTATTATCCAATGCTATATAGATTTCCCAAACAAAAGGAGAAAAATCATTATGGGTACTATCTTAACCGTTGTATTGCTTTTGTTTGTTTTTCTCAGCGTTCTGTGGTCGGTAACCGTCCGCAAGCTTGCAAAAACAAGAATCAAGAGCATCTCCCGCATTTTGTGTGTTGTTCTGGCGTTTGTTGGAACTTTGATCGTTAAGGACACGATCACAAGTCAGGATTTCCTTACCGGAACCGTATTCCCGGCTTTGGAAGGCGTTCTTCCCGAGGCAGTTATGGGCATTATCAAAGGGTCCGCTGTTCTGCTTGAGGTTGCAGTCGGCATGCCCGCAGCCTTCCTGGCGCCCCTTGTATTTGTCCTTCTTTACATCGTTCTCTCTCTCGTGGCAGGCGTTGTATGCCTGATCCTTTATGCTGCAGTTGGTGCAGGCTCCAAGTCCAAAAAGAGCAGTGACTCCGACGAGGATGAGGATGAAGATGAAGTATTCGAGATCGAAGAAGACGAATATGAATACGATGACGACGAAGACGAAGATGAAGACGGCAAGCCCGTAGCAAAGAAAAAGAAGAAGGCAACCAAGGTCAACACCGGCAGCGGCGTTCCTTACGAAAAGGCAAGAGCCTTTGCATGGTCCTTCGTATCTGCAGTTATCGTACTTGTTGTTGTTCTGCTCCCCGTTGCATTCTACAGTGAAGTTGCTACCGACGTTGTAGACGTTGTTGTAGAGGCGGACGTACTGGATGGCGAGGCAGGACAGATGGTTTCCAAGATTTCCAAGGAATATCTTGAGCCTTTGGCTGAAAGCCCTGCAGTTCAAATGTTCCGCGTATTTGGCGGTGATGCAATGGTTGACAGAGTTACCTCCTTCAACTTCAAGGGCGACACCATGTACCTTGCAAACGAGGTTGAAGCGCTTGTTGATCTTGTAGGCAACGTTATGCCTCTCGTCAATGCAGGCGGACTTGAAAACTTCGGCGCAGACGAAGCTGAAAAGATCGTTGCGATTGCAGATGCTTTCAACGAGTCCAAGTTCCTCACCGTTATCGGCTCCGAGGCGATCTATCTCCTCACCGATGATATGGTAAGCGGCGAAAAGCCGATGCCTATGGCTGATAACGAAATGTTTGGCAGTCTGATCGGCAAGACCATCACCATCCTGCACGATGATGCCAAGAATACAACGCAATTCACCAAGGACGTAAGAACCGTTGCCGAAATGGCAAGTGCCCTGATCAAGGGTGGCGTTCTGGCAAACATGAATGATACCGACAATCTGTTTGAAGGTCTTGCAAATGGCAGTGCAATTACCGACACGATCATTGCATTGGGCAAGAACTCCAGCATGAAGTGCCTCGTTCCCGAGGTTACCAACATCGGTATTGAAGCCATTGGCTCTTTTGTAGAGATCAAGGGCGATGCAAACGAAGCTTATAACACCCTTTTGGATACCATCGCAGCTGACCTCAACGGTGTAAAGGGTCTTGACGATGTATTCAAGCTCGTTACGCTTTCTTCCAATCTCAGCAGCGCATTCGATCACGCAGGTGTCGTTGTCGATAAGAAGGTTATCGACCTTTACGCCATTGCTATGGTCGAGGATGTCGTAAAAACTGCCGACGGTGAGATCACCGCGGCTGACGTTCAAGGCTTCTTTGCAGATTTTGCAAACACCAAAAAGGCAAGCGCAGCTGCAACCTTGGCAAAAATGCTCAACAGCATTTCCCAGCTGAATAGCGACAGTGCAAGCTTTGGTGCAGATGTTACTGCAATTCTCCAAGCCGGCGCCGTCAAAATGCTTGGAAGCAATACACACGCATTCTATGAGACCATTGTAAACACAAAGATCAAGAAGGCAATCTCTGCCGAGACCATTACCAACACCGAGGCTCTGGCAAGCGTTGAGACCTTTGAAAAGGTTACTCTCCTTGTATTCATGGATGAGCTTGTAATCGACGTTAACGAAGCATCTGCAAAGATTACCGATTCTACCATCAACCAAGAAGCAAAGGCTATCGGCGGCATCTTCGCAAAGGCAGGCAGCCTGCTCAACGAGGTTTCCGGTGACGAGATCAACATCGGTACCATGGCAGAGTCTGTAGGCGCAGTCCTCAACTCTTTGCAGGATTCCGTTTGCGTTGGTAAGGATCGCACCGCAAAGCTCTTTATCGCAATCGTTCAATCCGGCATTGTAAGAGATGCTGCAAACATGGATATTGCTACCGCAACCGAGCTCGGTACGAAGGGCTCTACCGGCGAGAGCGTTGACTATGCAAAGACCTTTAAGACCATCTCCAACGCGATGGACGTTCTCCAGAACATGAACAGCAGCACCGAAGAGGGCATGACCACCGAGGCACTCACCACCGTGCTCAAGGACCTCAATCCTCAAACTGCAGGCATGATGGAATCCTACATCACCGAGGATAGACTTGCTGAAGACTATGGTCTGAACGAAGAGCAATCCGGCACAGCAGCTCCCATTATCTCCGACGTATTCGGTTACTGGAACGATCCCGAGGTCAATATGACCGAAGAGGAGAGCGCAAAGGAAGCAGAAGCACTCAACGACGTTATGAACCTCGTTACCTCCGCAAGTGACAAGGCAAACAGCGGCGAGTCCAGCAAGAGCGTATTCGGCGGCGAGGATAGCGTACTTGGTAAGTCCGCAGACGAAACCGTTGAAACCTTTATGTCCTCCGAGGCTCTCAAGCACTCCTTGAACAAGAACAGCGAAAACGGCACTCTTGAAGAAGACCCCTTCGGCATGGGCGATATGTTGGTCAACGACGAAAACAACGCCGAGACCGAGGACCTCAAGAATGCAATGAGCAACTACTATGCAAACTCCGAGGATAAGGAAAACGATAAGGAATCCTTGACCAACCTTGGTAAGCTGTTCGGCTTCACCACCGAGGATATGGACGAGATCCTTGGCGAATAATTCGACAAAGACTCTTCCAAAGAAAAGTGAATAAAAAAGAGGGAGACCTGTACGGGTCTCCCTCTGTTGCCCCCTATATACGGCTTTGCAGAGCTTTTTTGGTTAAAGGTATTGCAATTTCTGTATAAAAATGGTACAATAAAGATGAAAAAAGATAACAGGAGGCTTATATCATGAATATAACCGAAATTTTAGCACGCTGCGATCACACCCTGCTTTTGCAGACCGCAACATGGGAGGAGATCCGCGCCATTTGCGACGACGGTATGAAGTATCAGACCGCATCCGTTTGCATCCCCCCCTGCTATGTAAAACAGGCGAAGGAATACGTTGGCGACCGTCTTGCTATCTGCACCGTTATCGGCTTTCCGAACGGAGATAGCACCACCGCCGTAAAGTGCTTTGAGACTGCCGAGGCTTTGCGCGAGGGTGCTGACGAGATCGACATGGTCATTCACGTGGGCGACCTCAAGGCAGGCAACGACGAAAAGATCCTTGAAGAGATCCGCGCCATCAAAAAGGTTTGCGGCGATAAGATCCTCAAGGTCATCATCGAAACGTGTCTCCTCAGCGAGGACGAAAAGCTGCGTATGTGCCGCATCGTTACCGAGTCGGGCGCTGACTACATCAAAACCTCTACCGGCTTTTCCACCGGAGGAGCTACCCGCGAGGACGTTGCCCTGATGCGCGCCAACGTAGGCGAGCACGTTAAGGTCAAGGCAGCAGGCGGCATTGCAAGCCTTCAGGATGCCGAGGACTTTATCAATCTCGGTGCTGACCGTCTTGGCACCAGCCGCGTAGTAAAGATCATCAAAAACACCGACAACGGTGGATACTAATATTTGAAAAGGAGACAGAATCATGGCTATTCCGACCCCCCACATTTCCGCTAAAAAAGAAGACATCGCAAAGACCGTGCTGATGCCCGGTGACCCTTTGCGTTCCGAATTTATTGCAAAGAACTTTTTGACCAATCCCGTACTCGTAAACGACGTTCGCGGCGTTCACGGCTACACAGGCGAGTACAACGGCAAAAAGGTAACCGTTATGGCTTCCGGCATGGGACAGCCCTCTATCGGCATCTATTCCTATGAGCTGTTCAACTTCTATGACGTTGACACCATCATCCGCGTAGGCACCTGCGGTTCCTTCCATCCCGACCTGCACGCGCGTGACATCATCGTTGCTATGGGTGCTTGCACCAACGGCAACTATGCTATGCAATACAAGCTCCCCGGCACCTTTGCTCCCATTGCCGATTTCGATCTGGTTCGCAAAGCGGCAGAGGAGTGCGAAAAGGCAGGCGTTAACTACAAGGTAGGCAACATCTTCTCGTCCGACATCTTTTATGACGAAGCGAACTCCGGCATGGATTGGGCAAAGATGGGCGTGCTGGGTGTTGAAATGGAATCCGCTGCTCTCTACTGCAACGCAGCAAGAGCAGGGAAGAAGGCTCTCTGCATTTGCACCGTTTCCGATTCCTTTATTTATCCCGAGGAGAACACGACCGCCGAGGAGCGTCAGAATTCCTTCACCGCTATGATGAAGATCGCGCTCAATCTGGCGTAAAAAGAGAAAAAACTATGACAAAAAGAGTATTTTTAATCGTATTGGATAGCGTTGGTATTGGCGAATTACCCGATGCCGCCAACTTTGGCGATGCAGGCAGCAACACGCTGGGCGCTATTCGCAACCACCCCAATTTTCACTGCCCGAACCTTGAGGCACTGGGATTGTTCAACATCGAGGGCGTAGGCGGCGGTGTTACCGCTCCCAAGGCATCCTTTGCGCGTATGCGCGAGATGTCGATGGGCAAGGATACCACCATTGGACACTGGGAGATCGCGGGCATCATCTCGCCTCAACCGCTCCCCACCTACCCAAACGGCTTTCCCGCTGACCTGATCGCCGAATTCGAAAAGAGAACGGGCAGAAAGACCATTTGCAACCTGCCTTACTCGGGCACCGACGTCATTCGCGACTACGGCGACGAGCATTGCAAAACGGGCGCGCTCATCGTCTATACCTCTGCCGATAGCGTGTTTCAGATCGCCGCACACGAGGACGTTGTCCCCGTCCAAGAGCTTTACCGCTATTGCGAGATCGCGCGTGAGCTGCTCACGGGTGAGCACGCGGTAGGACGTGTCATTGCGCGTCCCTTTGCGGGTGAGCATCCTTATGCACGCACCCCTCGCCGCCACGACTATTCGCTCATTCCCCCTGCAAACACCATCGCTGACGTTCTCTCTGAAAAAGGCTTTGCCACCATCTCCGTCGGCAAGATCTATGACATCTTTGCAGGCAAGGGCTTTAGCGAAAGCAACCCCACGCCCAACAACGCGGGTGGCATGGCAATGACCGACGAGATCGCTGCGCGCGACTTTACAGGTCTGTGCTTTACCAACCTCGTTGACTTTGATATGGTGTTCGGTCACCGCAACAACATTGCGGGCTACGCGCAAGCGCTGACCGAGTTTGACGCTTGGATCGGTGGCTTCGCCGAGAGACTGGGCGAGGATGATATTTGCATCATCACTGCCGACCATGGCTGTGACCCGGCAACGCCCTCTACCGACCACTCTCGCGAGCATACCCCCATGCTCATCTTCGGAAAGAACATCCGCGAGGGCGTTGACCTTGGCACGAGAGCGTCCTTTGCCGACATTGGCGCAACCATCCTCTCCGCCTTTGGTATTGAGGACGGCGGCATCGCAGGCAAGAGCTTTTATCAGGACGTTTTGAAAGGGGAATAAGATATGACAGATCTGGAACTGATGCGCCTTGCCGAGGAGGCACGCGCCTATTCCTACACCCCTTACTCAAGCTTTGCCGTGGGAGCCGCGCTCCTGACAAAGAGCGGAAAGGTCTACACGGGCTGCAACATCGAGAACGCATCCTACACTCCCACCATCTGCGCCGAGCGTACAGCCGTTTTTAAGGCTGTTAGCGAGGGGGAAAGAGACTTTGCAGCCATCGCCGTCATCGGCGGTCCTGCAGGCGAGAAGGGCAGATTCTGCGCCCCCTGCGGCGTTTGCCGTCAAGTCTTGCGCGAGTTCTGCGAGCTCGATTTCCGCATCCTTTTGGGAAGTGTCGAAAAGGTGCAAGCATACACCTTAGAAGAGCTTCTTCCCACATCCTTTGGTCCTTTTGACCTGAAAGGAGAATGAACCTATGAGAATGTATGACGTAATTAAAAAGAAGCGCGATGGCGGTGTTTTGTCTGCCGAGGAGATCCGCGCTTTTGTAGAAGGGTATACCAACGGTTCTATCCCCGATTATCAAGCTGCCGCGCTTTGTATGGCAATTTACTTCCGCGGTATGAACGACGAAGAGACCACCGAGCTGACCTTGGCAGTCCGCGATTCGGGCGAAAAGCTCGATGTTTCGGGTATCAAGGGTTTGCGCGTGGATAAACACTCCACAGGCGGTGTTGGCGACAAGACCAGTCTTGTGGTCGCTCCCATCGTGGCGTCTCTTGGGCTTACCGTTGCCAAAATGAGCGGTCGCGGACTCGGCCACACAGGCGGAACGGTTGATAAGCTCGAAGCCATCCCCGGCTTTTGCACCGACCTCGCGGTGAGCGAGTTTGAGCGCATCGTCAACGAGACGGGCATTGCCATTGTAGGGCAGAGCGCAACCTTGGCACCTGCCGACAAAAAGCTCTACGCCCTGCGCGACGTCACCGCAACGGTTGACAGCATGCCCCTGATCGCCTCCAGCATTATGGGCAAAAAGCTTGCCGCCGACGATGATTGCATCGTGCTCGACGTTAAGACGGGTAGCGGTTCGTTTATGAAGAATCTTGAGGATAGCCGCACGCTGGCAGGGCTGATGGTCGCCATTGGTAAAAGAGCCGGCAAGCGCATCAGCGCCCTCATTACCGATATGGACCGCCCCTTGGGCTATGCCGTTGGCAACTCCCTTGAGGTGGTGGAAGCCATTGAGACCTTGCAGGGCAAGGGCCCCGAGGATCTTTTGGAGCTTTCCCTCGCACTCGCGGCGCAAATTCTCTTTCTTGCCGATAAAGGAACGCTTGAGGAATGTCGCGCGATGGCGCAAGAGACAATCACCTCGGGCAAGGCACTTGACACCTTTGCACGCATGGTAGCGGCACAAGGCGGAAATGCTGACTTTATCTATCACCCCGAAAGCTTTGCAAAAGCCCCCTACGTGCGCGAAGTTAAGCTGACCGAGAGCGGTTATATTGCAAGCGTTGACACCGAA
>JAZNYU010000131.1:0-5164 GCA_045594605.1 Eubacteriales bacterium | reverse complement strand
ACCGCGGGAGTTTTCTCGTCCTTGTCGCCGTAGGGATAAAAGGCGTATGCCGCCTCTAAGATGTTGCGGAAGGACTTTGCAAAATAGACAGTCTCCAATTCCAGCTCTTTTGCAAGCGTATCATCGTCGGCGTCGATCAGGTCAAAACGAAGGACGGCGGCGCGATACGCTTCTACAATGTTATAGTAGTATTGAAAAGGATCTGTCTTTACGTCCTCGACATCGATATCGCCATTCACAGGGGGCTTGGTCTCGTCCTTGGGAGCCGTTGTGGTACCCGTCGGCTCGGGAGTGGTTCCCGCTGGATCGGGCGTTCCCTGCACCTCTGGGGTGGTTCCATCGGTGGATGTAGGTGTGGTGGGGGTATTCTCCCCTTTTTGACAGGAGAATAGTGTGAAGAGCAGAACAAGGGAAAGCAAAAGGGTGATATATTTTTTCATTTTATCCTCCTGAATTTTTATGGTATGTATTAAAAGCTTGCCTTGCGGCGTGCGACGGCTTGCGTGCGGAAAACGGCGGGTGAGAGCCCCAACTGCTCCTCAAATTTGCGGCTGAAGTGCTGAACGGTTTTAAAACCGCAGCGCTTGGCAACCTCTTTGACAGGCAGATTGGTAAACTCCAAAAGCTTTTTGGCAATGAGCAGGCGATGATGCCACAAGTATGCCACCGGCGTAATGCCCAGCTCCTGCTTGAACAGCTTGGTCAAGGTGGAGTGATTGATAGAACACGAGTGCACGATATCCTGCAGGGTGATGGGCTCGTGGTAGTGGTTTTCAATAAACCCGACCGCTTGCTTGAGAAAGGCGTTGTCGAGCTCGTCCACCTCCTCGGTGACCTCGACGTAGCGACCACCCATGGAGCAATAGATGCGCTCCAAAAGAAGCATGATCTCAATAAAGTAGGAGCGACTGCGGCAGGACCAATACCAGTCGGGCTGCTGATCAAGCTCCTCTGCCAGCTTGGAAAATAGAAAGCGCATAGATGCCTGATAATCGTCGAGCATGGGGAGAATGGGGCGACGGTCGGTCACAAACGGACCGAGCAGGAAGAGATCGTGAATGGTTGCAAGCTCCTCGTAGCCGCTCGAGCGCACGCACTCAAAGGTCATGTTGACGTTGAGAAAGGTAGGGTGAAAATAGACGGTGTCGCAACACAGATTGCGGCGACGAATGAGCTTGAGCGGGTTTCGCTCATCAAAGCAAAGCAGGCACGGACCCATTGCATCGATAACCTCTTCACCGCATTGCAGGCTCACACTTCCCTCGTGAACGATCAGAAGCAAAAAGCAATTGTTTTGTATATGCAGATCCCGCAAGGAATCGTTTTCAACACATCGCACGGGAATCGTTCTGCCGATGTGATATTTCAGGTCAACTGTTTTTGCTTCCATTGTTTTCCTCCTGTTCTCAAAGTATAAATACACTTTTATTATAGCATAACGAACGTTTTTATTTCAAGTGGTATTGCGTCGAAATTTAACGCAAGATGTTTCTTTTTTATGCACAGATAAATTTTGTCTCAAAACAGGCGCAAAAACGCAACTGTTTGTTGTTTTCGGAGTCAAAATCTGCATGGCTTTCTTCTTTGTGCATTTCCCTGCAAATGCCCAAATTCAGTCAAAGCTATTGACAAAATTCGAGTTTTTTTGTATAATAACAAAGGACTGCTCAGAGAAAGGGATATCTTATGGGTAACATCATCATCAAGGAAGTCACCACGCAGCGCGACAGACGCCGCTTTGTGGATTTCCCCAATCAACTTTACAAAAATGAGCCGAACTACGTCCCCGGCTTTTTTGGGGATGACGTTGACGACTGGAATCCTGCCAAAAACCCCGCTTTTGAATACTGCGAGGCAAGATGCTTTTTAGCAATTGAGGACGGCAAGATCGTGGGGCGCATCGGTGCGATTTTGAGCCACCGCGCCAACGAAAAATGGAATACGAACCAAATGCGCTTCTCGCAGGTGGACTTCATCGACGATGCACGCGTTTCCAAGGCTCTGTTTGATACCGTTGAGGCTTGGGCGCGCGAAAAGGGTTGTGACCAAGTGCACGGACCGCTCGGCTTTTGCGACCTTGACCGCGAGGGCATGCTTGTTGAGGGCTTTGACCGCCAGAGCATGTTTATTACCTATTATAATGCCCCCTATTACAAGGAGCATCTGGAGCGCCTTGGCTACAGCAAATCCGCCGACTGGATCGAGTACCGCATCAACGTGCCCAAGCCCGACTCGCGAGAGGCACAAATGATTGCCCGTGTGGCGGCTCGCAACGAGCGACAAAACAAATATCACATCGCATCCCTCAAGCACCGCAAGGACTACAAGCCCTACGTCAAGCAGGTCTTTAAGCTGGTCAACGAGGCATACGCGCCCCTTTACGGCACGGTAGACCTGACCGACGGTCAGATTGAAAAATACGCCAATAAGTTCATTCCGCTTGTCAACCCCGACTACGCTTGCTTTGTGGTGGACGAAAACGACGAAATGGTCGCCTTTGGCGTAACCGTTCCCTCCCTTTCAAACGCCCTTGCCAAATGTCACGGCAAGCTCTTTCCTTGGGGATGGGCACCCGTCCTTTATGCGATGAACCACAACGACACGGTGGATCTCCTCCTGATTGCCATCAAGCCCGAGCTGCAAGGCACGCTCCTGATTGCAACCATCTTTAACCACTTTGTAGGCACCACCGCAAAAAATCATATCCTTTATGCCGAAACGGGACCGCAGCTTGAAACCAACACCAAAATTCAAGCACAGTGGAAGTTCTTTGACAAGGAGCAGCACAAGCGCCGCCGTTGCTTTATAAAGGACCTTACATAATAATAAACCGAAAACTGCCGCCCTACATCACGCAAGGGCGGCAGTTTTTTCATTTTTATCTGTTTTTTCTTTATTTCACAAGCCCATAGCCGCCCGCATACTTGCTGACGTCGGACGCTACCACAAACACGCGGTTCCGGCAAAGCTTGCGAATCTCCTTGAGCACCCTTTTCATCTCACGGCGAGGCAGAACGATCAGGATCATATTCATCTTGTCGGTAGAGCCTTGACCGCCAAACACGGTGTAGCCGCGCTTGTGCTGACGAAGATAGGTGATGATCAGTTTGGTGTTCTCATCGTTGGCAATGAGCTGCAGGTTGGAAGTCCCCAGGGCGATCTTGCCCTCGATGGTAGAGCCGAGGAAAAGTCCCATGGCGTACCCTGCGCAATAAAAGAGCAAAAGCAAGAGATTATCACCAAGTGTGGAGATGATGGTGGAGATGACAAGTCCCCAGATCATGCACTCGATAAAGCCGAGCATGGCTGCCTTGAGCCTTTGCCCCTTGACCATCATGCAGGTTTTGAGAGATTGAATACTGATTTCAACAATTTTTGCCGCGCACACCAAAAGACAAACCGCCACGGGGTGCAGTGAGGATAAGAAGTTGGACATTTATGATCTCCTTTGCGGATTGATTTTCTATCTTCATTTTAGCATAAAAAAGCATCAAAGTCAAGGGGAAAGTATTGCTGTCGGTTTTGCAAAAATCAAAAATATTTTTCAAAAAAAGTATTGACAAAAAGGAATGTGTGTGATATAATATTCAAGTACGTGTGAGCGCACATCTTTGCGAGTGTAGTTCAATGGTAGAATTCCAGCCTTCCAAGCTGGCCGCGTGGGTTCGATTCCCATCACTCGCTCCAAAAGGTGACCGAAAGGCACCAGTGATGTGCCTTTAGCTCAGCCGGATAGAGCAACTGCCTTCTAAGCAGTAGGTCGGGGGTTCGAATCCCACAAGGCACGCCACAAATTAAATATGGTGGGATTGGCGCAGTTGGCTAGCGCGTCAGGTTGTGGCCCTGAAGGTCGTGGGTTCGAGCCCCATATCCCACCCCATAAAAACAAAACCCATCCGCAATAGCGGATGGGTTCTTGTTTTTATGCATATGACTTTATAGCTGAACCCAAATAAAAAATGCTTGCATTTTTTATTATAACGTGCGCACTGTGTGCTGAATTTGACACTGCATAAAACGCGCGTTTGGGTTCAGAGCCCCATATCATTGCTCCCCACAAAGACTCCGAACGCCGTCCACAGACGGCTACACCTCATCCGCCTCGTGTTACTCGGCACCTCCCCCTCTAGGGGAAGGCTTTAATGACAGTTAAGATTAACTGATTTTTCAACCAAAAACGCAGTACGTAGTGCGAATTTGCACTACGTACTGCGTTTTTTATATTACCATCTGTCATCGTTTCGGTCGTTTCGGTCGTCTCTGTCATCGTCCTCGGGGTTCCCTTGACGGAAGCCCTTGCGATTTTTCACCGTGCGCACAATCGCCACGATGGCAGCAATTGCAATTGCTGCAAGAACGATCAGGATGATGATGCTATCCATGGGCAGATTTTTGCCAAATACCGTTTCCATATCCTCAACCACGATCACCGCAGGAATGCCCGTTGTTTCGGTGAAGGCGGAAAGCGAATCGTTTACGGTCGCCTCTGTCAGGGCAAGATCGGTGTAATTGACAAGGTGCGATTCGGGAGACTTGTCATGGCTGTATTCCCTCTTAAAGGAGGACGTCAAGCCGAGATTGTCAATTTTCTCTGCCATGGTACTCATCACCATTGCCAAATTGGAATCCAAAGAATATGCGTACATATCGGGGATGGATGCGATCATGGATTGACCAAACGCCGTGGTTTCGTCACCAAACATCAGCATGATCTTATCCTGCACGTTATCGCCTACCCACGCAATGCAATAGTAGCCATCGGCTTCTTCGTTGGTCAGCACAACGATCAAAATGTTGTCCTCAGTTGCGCCCGAGTTGCCAAACGCCTTGATATATTCGGTGTTGGCATAGTCCTGGAAGGTGCGCTCATCATAGGTAATGATGCCGCCCTCTGCCACGTTGGAGAGAGCCGAGCCTACCAAGCTAAATATCATAATTGCGGTAAAGGCCAAAATGATAAGGGGTGCCATCAGAGCGCCCAAAAAGCCGCCAAGGCATCCGCCGCCACCGTAGTAATAACGACGAGGTCCAAATCCAAAGAAGCGCGGACGGTGGTAATAGCCATAATGCGGGCGGTGATATCCGCCACCAAATCCACCTCCGCGGGAGCCTCCTCCAAAGCCGCCTCTGGGGCCTCCTCCAAAGCCGCCGCCGCGGGAGCCGC